>NZ_MUNH01000036.1:0-27238 GCF_002154615.1 Streptomyces recifensis | reverse complement strand
CCCCTTCGAGAACCCCACCCCCTTCTCCAACCTGTTCGAGATCTTCCTGATCCTGGTCATCCCGTTCTCGCTGACCCGCACCTTCGGCCTGATGGTCGGCAGCGTGCGGCAGGGCTACGCGATCCTCGCCGCCATGGCCGCCATCTGGCTCGGTTTCACCGCCCTGATGACGGCGGCCGAGTTCAGCCACCACGGCCCGGCGCTCCAGGCCGCGGGCGGCGCCATGGAGGGCAAGGAGGTCCGCTTCGGCGTCGGCGGCTCCGCGCTCTTCGCCGCCTCCACCACGCTCACCTCCACCGGCGCCGTGAACTCCTTCCACTCCTCCTACACCGGGCTCGGCGGCGGGGTGGCCATGCTCGGGATGATGCTGGGCGAGATCGCGCCCGGCGGCACCGGCTCCGGGCTGTACGGCATGCTGATCATGGCCGTGATCGCGGTGTTCCTCGCCGGTCTGATGGTCGGCCGCACCCCCGAGTACCTGGGCAAGAAGATCGGCGCGCGCGAGATGAAGCTCGCCGCCTGCTACATCCTGGTCACCCCCGCGCTGGTCCTCGTCCTCACCGCGGCCTCGCTGGCCCTGCCGACCCCGCCGCACTCCATGCTCAATCCGGGCGCGCACGGGTTCTCCGAAGTGCTGTACGCCTTCACCTCCGCCGCCAACAACAACGGCTCGGCCTTCGCCGGGCTGAACGCCAACACCGACTGGTTCAACACCACCACCGGGCTCGCCATGCTGCTCGGCCGCTTCCTGCCCATGGTGTTCGTCCTCGCGCTGGCCGGCTCGCTCGCCGCGCAGCGGCCCGTCCCCGAGAGCGCGGGCACCCTGCGCACCGGCAAACCCCTGTTCGCGGGCCTGCTGGTCGGGGCGATCCTCATCGTCACCGGCCTGACCTACTTCCCGGCGCTGGCGCTGGGACCGCTCGCGGAGGGGCTGTCATGACACATCCCCGTACCGACGAGCCGACCCCTCGCACCCACCACCCAGAGGCCGCCATGTCCACACTCACTCCCACCCGCGCGCCGCACGACGAGGCGGCGGCCGGGGACCCGTCCGGCGGGGGCCGGGTCGGTGCGGGCCTGTTCGATCCCCGGCAGTTGCTGAGCTCGCTGCCCGACGCCTTCCGCAAGCTCGATCCGCGGGTCATGGTCAAGTCACCCGTGATGTTCGTGGTGTGGATCGGCTCCGTGCTGACCACGGCGTTCTCGCTCACCGACCCCACCGACTGGTTCGGCTGGACGATCAGCGTCTGGCTGTGGCTGACCGTGCTGTTCGCCAACCTCGCGGAGGCGGTCGCCGAGGGCCGGGGCAAGGCGCAGGCCGACACCCTCCGCAAGGCCCGGGCGGACACCGTTGCCCGCAGGCTGACCGGAACCGCCGAGGAGCACGTCTCCGGCACCGAGCTGCGCGTCGGTGACCTGGTCGTCTGCGAGGCGGGTGACGTGATCCCCGGCGACGGCGATGTCGTGGAGGGCGTCGCCTCGGTGGACGAGTCCGCGATCACGGGCGAGTCGGCGCCGGTCATCCGGGAGTCCGGGGGCGACCGGAGTGCTGTCACGGGCGGCACCAAGGTGCTCTCCGACCGGGTCGTCGTCCGGATCACCACCCGGCCGGGGGAGACCTTCATCGACCGGATGATCAAACTGGTGGAGGGCGCGGCCCGGCAGCGCACGCCCAACGAGATCGCGCTGAACATCCTGCTGGCCTCGCTCACCCTCGTCTTCCTGCTGGCCTGCGCCACGCTGCCGCCGTTCGCCGCCTTCGCGGGCACCCGTCTCACGATGGTCGTGCTGGTCGCCCTGCTGGTGTGCCTGATCCCCACCACCATCGGCGCCCTGCTCTCCGCCATCGGTATCGCCGGGATGGACCGCCTGGTCCAGCGCAATGTGCTGGCCATGTCCGGCCGGGCCGTGGAGGCGGCCGGTGACGTCTCGACCCTGCTGCTGGACAAGACCGGCACCATCACCCTCGGCAACCGCCGGGCCGCCGAGTTCGTGCCGGTGGGCGGCGCGGGCGAGGCCGAACTCGCGGACGCCGCCCAGCTCTCCTCGCTGGCCGACGAGACCCCCGAGGGCCGTTCCGTCGTCGTCCTGGCCAAGGAGGCGTACGGCCTGCGTGAGCGCCACCAGGGCGAGCTGGCCGGTGCCGAGTGGGTCGCGTTCACCGCGCAGACCCGGATGTCCGGCGTCGACGTGGACGGGCGCAGTGTCCGCAAGGGCGCGGCCGCCTCGGTGCTGCGCTGGGTGCGCGAACAGGGCGGCACGGTCGCCGACGACACGGAAGCCGCCGCCGACCGGATCTCCCGCGCGGGCGGCACCCCGCTGCTGGTCGCCGTGCGGGACGGCCGGGGGGCCCGCGTACTCGGCGTCGTCCACCTCAAGGACGTCGTCAAGCACGGCATGCGGGAACGGTTCGCCGAGCTGCGCCGGATGGGTATCCGGACCGTCATGATCACCGGGGACAACCCGCTGACCGCCAGGGCCATCGCGGAGGAGGCCGGCGTCGACGACTTCCTCGCGGAGGCCACCCCCGAGGACAAGATGGCCCTCATCAAGCGGGAGCAGGCGGGCGGCAAGCTCGTCGCCATGACCGGGGACGGCACCAATGACGCCCCCGCGCTGGCCCAGGCGGACGTCGGCGTCGCCATGAACACCGGCACATCGGCCGCCAAGGAGGCCGGCAACATGGTCGACCTGGACTCCGACCCGACCAAGCTCATCGAGATCGTCGGGATCGGCAAACAGCTCCTCATCACCAGGGGCGCGCTGACCACGTTCTCCATCGCCAACGACGTGGCGAAGTACTTCGCGATCATCCCGGCGCTGTTCGCCGCCGTGTATCCGGGGCTCGACCGGCTGAACATCATGCGGCTGGCCTCGCCCGACTCCGCGATCCTCTCGGCCGTCGTCTTCAACGCGCTGGTCATCATCGCGCTGGTCCCGCTCTCCCTGCGGGGGGTGCGGTACCGGCCGGTGAGCGCCGACCGTCTGCTGCGGCGCAACCTCGCCGTCTACGGCCTCGGCGGACTCGTCGCGCCCTTCGTCGGCATCAAACTCATCGACCTGCTCCTCTCCTTGATCCCCGGGATCGGCTGACCATGAACACCTCCCTCACCGGCAAGATCCGGTCCCTGGGCGCGGGCCTGCGCGCCCTGCTCGTCCTCACCCTTGTCACCGGCGTCCTCTATCCCCTCGCCGTGACCGGCGTGGCCCATCTCCTCCTTCCCGGCCGGGCGGGCGGCTCCGAGGTCCGGGCGGACGGACGGGTCGTCGGCTCCTCCCTCATCGGGCAGTCGTACACCCTGCCGCTGAAGAAGGGCCAGGAGACGGCGGCGCCGGACCTCAGGTGGTTCCAGGGGCGTCCGGCGGCAGGGCTCGGCACCAACACCGAGAACACCCGCTACCACCTGCTGCTGTCCGGTGCCACCAATCTCGCCGCCGACAACAAGGTGCTGGTGCGACGGGTGGAGGCCGCCAGGGCCGCCGTCGTCCGCGACAACTCCGTGCCCGGCCGTCCGGTGAGCCCGGCCGACGTCCCCGCCGACGCGGTCACCTCCTCCGGCTCCGGCCTCGACCCGGACATCTCCCCGGAGTACGCCCGGCTCCAGACGAACCGCGTCGCGGCCCGGAACCACCTGCCCGTGCCGGAGGTGGCCCGGCTCGTCCACGACCACACCGAGGGGCGCACCCTGGGCTTCCTGGGCGAGCCCCGCGTCAACGTGCTGGAGCTGAACATCGCGCTCAGGGAACTGGCGGCCCGGCGCTGAACCGCCCCCGCCGTGTCCGGAAGCCGCACCTGGACCGCCGACTCCCGCCCCGATGCCGTAGGTTGCTGCCGTCGGTCCACTGAGGCGTACGACAGGAGGGCGCGCGTCCATGACACGGGTGCTCGTGGTGGAGGACGACCCGCAGCTGGTGCGGGCCCTCGTGATCAATCTCCAGGCCCGCCGGTACGCCGTCGACGCGGCCCCGGACGGCGCCACCGCGCTCCGGCTCGCGGCCGACCGCGGGCCGGACGTGGTCGTGCTCGACCTCGGCCTGCCCGACATGGACGGCGCCGACGTCATACGGTCCCTGCGCGGCGGCCGGAGCCGGGTGCCCATCCTGGTCCTCTCCGCCCGCCAGGCGTCCGAGGAGAAGGTCGCCGCGCTGGACGCCGGGGCCGACGACTACGTCACCAAGCCGTTCAGCATGGACGAGCTGCTGGCCCGGCTCCGCGCCGCCGTCCGCCGCACCGAGGCCGGCCGGGCGGCCCCGGAGACCACCCTGGTGCGGACGGCGGACTTCACCCTGGACCTCGCCGCCAAGAAGGCCGTGCGCGACGGGCGTGACGTCCGCCTCACCCCGACCGAGTGGCATCTGCTGGAGATCCTCGTCACCAGCCCCGGCCGGCTGGTGAGCCGGACACACCTGCTGCGCGAGGTCTGGGGGGTCTCCCTGAGCGACCGGACGAACTATCTGCGCGTCTACATGGCCCAACTCCGCCGCAAGCTGGAGGCGGACCCCGCTCACCCGCGCTACCTGATCACGGAGCCGGGCATGGGCTACCGTTTCGAGGGCTGAGCCCCGAACGACGAGAATCATGTCATCGCGCTGGAGTCCGGATGGGTGAATGATGTCACTCGGACTGGTCACGCCCGGATCTTCGCACTGAGTATGCTCGTCCAATGTTGTCGGTCGACAACTTGTGACGGCGGGCGGCATGAGCGGAGCGGAAGGGCGGGACCATGGTGACGTCACGGGCTGATGCCGATGAGCTGAGGCCGGTGACCGCAAGCGGGCTCGACGCGGACTGGGACGAGCGACGGCCGTCCGTGCTCCTGGTGGAGGACGACGCCGGCGACGCGCTGCTGGTCGAGGAACTGGTCGCCGACAGTGCCCTGAAGATGCGGCTGCGCTGGGTGCGCACGATGGCCGAGGCCGCCGGGGTGCTCGCCACCGAGCGCCCGGACTGCGTCCTGCTCGACCTGCACCTGCCGGACGCGAGTGGCCTCGAAGCGGTCTCCCTGGTCAAGGCGCACGCCGACCGGGTGGCCATCGTCGTCCTCACCGGCCTCGCCGAGGAGCAGACCGGGCTCGCCGCGGTGACCGCCGGCGCCCAGGACTACCTCGTCAAGGGCCGCGTCGAACCCGAACTCTTCGGCCGCGCCGTCCGCTACGCGATCCAGCGCAAGCAGGCCGAGCAGTCGGCGGTGGCGCTCCAGGCCAGCCTGATGCAGGCCCAGGAGAACGCCCGCCTGGAACGCGGCCTGCTGCCCCGCCCGCTGCTGCGTGCCGACGGCGTCCAGGTCGTCGCCCGCTACCGCCCCGGCCGCGCCCAGGCCCTGCTCGGCGGTGACTTCTACGACATCGTGCAGAGCGGGGACGGCACCGTACACGCCCTGGTCGGGGACGTCTCCGGGCACGGCCCGGACGAGGCCGCCCTCGGTGTCGCCCTGCGGATAGCCTGGCGCACACTGGTCCTCAGCGGCATCACCGGCGTCGAGCAGGTGGCCCGCCTGGAGGAGATCCTGGTCGCCGAGCGCGCCCGGGACGAGGTCTTCGCCACCCTGGTCAGCCTGTCCGCCGTACCCGGCGAGCACCGGGCCACCGTGGTGCGGGCCGGACACCACGGGCTGCTCCGGCGCGGCACCCGGGAAGTGGACTGGGTCGAGGTGCCGGGCGGGCCAGCGCTGGGCCTCATCCCCGGCGGCGCCCGCTGGCCGACCGCGGAGCTGCCGGTGCCGCCGGGAGCCTCCGTCGTCCTCTTCACCGACGGTCTCTTCGAGGGGCACGTCAGCCGGGGCCCGCAGCGCCTCGGCGAGGAGGGGCTGCTCGAACTCGCCCGCGAGGCGGCCGGACTGGCGCCCGACGAGTTCGTGGACCGGCTCATCGGCGAGGCCGAGGGACTGGCCGAGGAACAGGGCGGACTCGCGGACGACGTCGCCGTCGTCCATGTGAGCTGGAACTGAGAAACGTGAGACGAGGGAAGCGAGTGGGACGCGTGAGTGACGAGTCGGTACGGAGCACAGGGTGAAGAACCTCGCGGGCAAGCCGTGGACCGGGCGCCGCCTGACCGTGCAGGGCTGGTTCTACCTCGTGCTGTCGCTCATGAGCCTCCTGGTGCTGCTCGGCACCGTGGTGGGTGCCACCCTCCTCAACCGCACGGCCGTGGCGACCGACTCCCTGCTGCGGGGAGTACAGCCCGCCCAGACCGAGGCGTACCGGCTCCAGTCCGCCATGGTCAATCAGGAGACCGGCATCCGGGGTTACGCCATCACCGCCGACAAGCGCTTCCTCAAGCCCTACACCGAGGGCAAGAAGAGCGAGTCGGAGTCCGCGGCGCGGCTGCGCCGGCTGGTCGCCGACCAGCCCGAGCTGCGTGACGACCTGGCCGCGGTGGAGCGCCAGGCGGCCCAGTGGCGCCTCAACTACGCCGAACCGCTCGTCGCCTCCGTCACCCCCGGCAAGCCGAAGTCCGTCGACCTGCGGACGGTGGAGAACGGCAAGAACGACTTCGACAGGCTGCGGAACAGCTGGGCCGACCAGAACGCGCACCTGACCCGCGTGGTCCGGGACGGCAACGCCCACATCGCCCACGAGCGCACCCTGCGCAACTCCGTGCTCGCCGCCATGGTCGCCGCGTTCCTGCTGACCGGCGTCACGCTCGCCGTCTTCGTGCGCCTCCTCGTCACCCGGCCCCTGCAGCGGCTGCGCACCGCGTCCCGCCGGGTCGCGGGCGGCGACTTCGATCACGTCATCGAAGGCGGCGGACCGGCCGACCTGACCGCCGTGGCCCACGACGTGGAGGAGATGCGCAGGCGCATCGTGTCCGACCTGGACGCCTCCCACGCCCAGCAGCGCATCCTCACCACCCAGGCCGCCGACCTGGACGCCCAGGCGGTCGAACTGCGCCGCTCCAACGTGGAACTGGAACAGTTCGCCTACGTCGCCTCCCACGACCTCCAGGAACCGCTGCGCAAGGTCGCCTCCTTCTGCCAGCTCCTGGAGAAGCGGTACTACGACAAGCTGGACGACCGCGGGCGGCAGTACATCGACTTCGCGGTGGACGGCGCCAAGCGCATGCAGGTGCTCATCAACGACCTGCTCACCTTCTCCCGCGTCGGCCGGCTCACCGACGACCGCGTGCCCGTCGGGCTGGAAAAGGCGCTGGAGAAGGCGATGCTGAACCTCGACGCGGCCGTGGAGGAGTCCGGCGCCCGCGTCGAACGGCCCCAGGAGATGCCGGAGGTGGTGGGCGACCCGACCCTGTTCACCATGCTCTGGCAGAACCTGATCGGCAACGCCCTCAAGTTCCGCCACCCCGACCGCGCCCCGCAGGTCACCGTCACCTGTGAGCCCGATCCGGACGAACCCGGCAGCGTGCAGCTGAGCGTCTCGGACAACGGCATCGGCATCCCCGGCGAGTTCGCCGACAAGGTCTTCGTCATCTTCCAGCGACTGCACAGCCGGGACGCCTACGGTGGTACCGGGATCGGCCTGGCCCTCTGCAAGAAGATCGTCGAACATCACGGTGGCCGGATCTGGCTGGACACCGAGTACACCGGCGGCACCCGTTTCCGCTTCACCCTGCCCGTGGCGACCGCCCCGGACGAGACCGGCACCCCCTGCGAGGAAAAGGCCCTCACATGACGACCCCCGACGGCACCCCGATCGATGTCCTCCTGGTGGAGGACGACCCCGGTGACGAGCTGATGACCCGGGAAGCGTTCGAGGACAACAAGATCGGCAACACCCTGCACGTGGTCCGTGACGGCGAGGAGGCGCTCGACTTCCTCTACCGGCGCGGCGACCACACCGGCGCGCCCCGGCCCGACCTGATCCTGCTCGACCTCAACCTGCCCAAGTACGACGGGCGTCAGGTCCTGGAGCGCATCAAGTCCGACCAGGACCTCGCGGACATCCCGGTGGTCGTCCTCACTACCTCGGCGGCCGAGGAGGACATCCTCCGCAGCTACCGGCTGCACGCCAACGCGTACGTGACCAAGCCGGTCGACCTCGACCAGTTCATCGCGGCCGTCCGGCAGATCGACGACTTCTTCGTCCAGGTGGTCCGCCTGCCCCGGCGGCGGTGAGCCCGGAACGCGAAACACCCCCCGACCGGCCCGGTCGGGGGGTGTTCTGTCTCGCTGGGCTCAGTTCGCGGCCGGGCGGCGGCCGCCACGGCGGTCGGAGCCGCCGGTGCCCGCCGTGCGCTCACCCGGCGCCCTGCGGGCGGTGCCGCGCGCGCCCGCCTTGCCGGGAGCCCCGCCACCGGCGGTACGGCGGCCGGTCGCGCCCCCGCCCTTGGCGCCCTCGGCGCTCGCACGGCGGCCACCGGTCGCACCGGCGCTCGCCGTGCCCGGCTTGGACCGGCCCTCGGGCTTGCGGCCCTGGCCGCCGGTGCCCTCGCCGGCCCCGGCCGGACGGCGTCGGCGGCCGGAGCGGCCGGCGCCCTCGGCGCCGGCACCGGACCTGCGGGCCGGACGCGCCTTCGGGGGCGTGGGCTCCGGGGCGGCGATGACCACGGCCACGCCGGAGGGCTCGCGGGCACCGGTGATGGTGACCAGCTCGGGGGCGCTGGAGGTGACGCGAGCGGTCTTCGGGCGGATGCCGGCGGCCGACATGAGCTGGTTGACCTCCCGCTTCTGCTCGGGCAGCACCAGCGTGACCACGCTGCCGGAACCGCCCGCGCGGGCGGTGCGGCCGCCGCGGTGGAGGTAGTCCTTGTGGTCGGTCGGCGGGTCGACGTTCACGACGAGGTCGAGGTCGTCGATGTGTATACCGCGCGCCGCGACGTTGGTCGCCACCAGCGCGGTGATCTCGCCGGTCTTGAACTGCTCCAGGGCACGGTTGCGCTGCGGCTGGGAGCGGCCGCCGTGCAGGGCGGCGGCGCGGACACCGACCGAGAGCAGGCGCTTGGCGAGCCGGTCGGCGGAGCGCTTGGTGTCCAGGAAGAGGATGACCCGGCCGTCACGGGCCGCGATGCGGGTGGTGACGGCCTTCTTGTCGGTCTCGTCCTGGAGGTGGAGCAGGTGGTGCTCCATCGTGGTGACCGCACCGGCGGACGGGTCCACCGAGTGCACCACGGGGTCGGTGAGGAACCGCTGCACCAGCTTGTCGATGTTCCGGTCCAGGGTGGCCGAGAACAGCATCCGCTGGCCGTCGGGGCGCACCTGCTGGATCAGCCTGGTGATCTGCGGCAGGAAGCCCATGTCGGTCATCTGGTCGGCCTCGTCCAGCACCGTGATGCCGACGTCGTGCAGCACGCAGTCGCCGCGCTCCACCAGGTCGTTGAGGCGGCCGGGGCTCGCCACCAGCACCTCGACACCGCGCCGGAGCGTGGCGGCCTGCTTGGTGATCGACAGGCCGCCGACCACGGTGGCCATCCGGAGGTTGACCGCGGTCGCGTAGGGCGTCAGCGCGTCGGTCACCTGCTGGGCCAGCTCGCGGGTGGGCACCAGGATCAGGGAGAGGGGCGCCTTGGGCTCGGCGCGCCGGCCTGCCGTCCGGGCGAGGAGGGCGAGGCCGAAGGCGAGGGTCTTGCCGGAGCCGGTGCGGCCACGGCCCAGGAGGTCCCGGCCGGCCAGCGAGTTGGGCAGCGTGGCGGCCTGGATAGGGAAGGGGGTGGTCACCCCTTGCGCGGTGAGCGTCTTCAGCAGTGCCGCGGGCATGTCGAGGTCGGCGAACTCAGCGACGGCGGGCAGTGCGGGCGTCGTGCTCTCCGGCAGGCGGAATTCCTGGGGAGCCTGGGGAGCAGACGAGGGCCGGGACGGCGACGAGCCGCGGTTCGGCTTCTGATACCTGCGGGGCATGCGGTTACTGCCTTCCTCAACACAGCACAAACCGGGGTCCGCACCATGACGGTGCGGACCCCGGTGAGCGGAATACGCGTCCCGCAATTAGGCGGGAACGATGTTCTCGGCCTGCGGGCCCTTCTGGCCCTGCGTGACGTCGAAGCTGACCCGCTGGCCCTCCTGGAGCTCACGGAAGCCCTGGGTGGCGATGTTCGAGTAGTGGGCGAAGACGTCCGGACCGCCACCGTCCTGCTCGATGAAGCCGAAACCCTTTTCAGAGTTGAACCACTTGACGGTTCCCTGTGCCATGACTTTCTCCTTCTGATGGCAGAGGCCCCATCCGGAAGATGCCGGAAAACAAAATGCGCCCAAAGAGAAAACATTTCCCGTCAGGCGCACATAAAGTTCATGGGTACCACAACTGCAACAAGAGAAAGACTAGCACACGTGCCGCCCGGCGGCGGGGGTGGCTCTCGCGTCCCGCCGTGTCGGAGTCGATCTTCCGACGCACCATCGACGCCGGTCGGCGGGGGTGGCAGCATCGCGGGGTACGAAGATCGCACGATCACCGACGCCGTGGAGGACCCATGCCCGCCTACGCCGTAGCCCATCTCCGCGAGGCCGCGCCGCACCCCGAGATCGCGGAGTACATCGAGCGCATCACCGCCACGTTCGAGCCGTACGGGGGCCGTTTCCTCGTCCACGGCACCCAGCACGAGGTGAAGGAGGGGGCGTGGGCCGGGCATGTCGTGATCATCGGGTTCCCGGGGATCACCGAGGCGCGGGCCTGGTGGGACTCGCCCGCCTACCAGGAGATCGCCCCCCTGCGCTCCCGGCACATCGCGGGCGACATCGTCCTGGTCGACGGGGTGCCCGAGGGGTACGACCCGGCCACCACGGCGAAGTCGCTGCGTGAGGCGCTCGCCGGCGAGTAGTCGTCCACAGCCGTGACCGGTTGTCAGTGCGAGTTGGTAGAACTTCCTGCGTACGCCGTGGACCGCACACGTTCGCGCCCATCGCACGTCAGGAGCAGCCCGCATGACCATCGGTCACCACGTGGAGGAGCTGTACGGCCTCCCCGCCTTCGCCTTTCCCGGCCCCGACGCGAAGGCCGAGCTGCCCGAGCCGGACGCCGTCGCGTGGCGGGTCGCCGGGGACGTGTACGACGCGGAGGAGGAGTGGGAGGACGCCTTCGCCCGCTTCCTCGCCACCGTGGACACCACCCGGGTGCGGGCGCTGATCGTCGGCGCCTGGACGGAGGCGTACGAGACGGACTCCTCGGCCGTGACAGCGGCGCTGCTCGCCGCCCGCGACCGGCTGCCCGCCCTGCGCGCGCTGTTCCTCGGCGACCTCGTCATGGAGGAGGCCGAGCTCTCCTGGATCCAGCAGAGCGACGTCAGCGGACTGCTCACCGGCTTCCCGGAGCTGGCCGAGTTCGGCGTGCGCGGGGGCACCGGGCTGGAGTTCCCCGCGCTGGAGCACGCCGCGCTGCGCAAGCTGGTCGTGGAGACCGGCGGCCTGCCCGTGGAGGTCGTGCGGGGCGTCGGCGGCAGCGGCCTGCCCGCGCTGGAGCACCTCGAACTGTGGCTCGGCGACTCGATGTACGGCGCCGACACCGCGGTGTCCGACCTGGAGCCGATCCTCTCCGGTACCCGGCTGCCCGCGCTGCGTCATCTGGGGCTGCGCAACAGCGAGATACAGGACGAGATAGCGGCCGCCGTCGCCTCGGCGCCCGTCGTGGCCCGGCTGGAGACGCTGGACCTGTCCATGGGCACCCTGGGCGACGAGGGCGCCGCCGCGCTGCTCGCCGGGCAGTCGCTGACCCACCTGGCCTTCCTCGACCTGCACCACCACTACATCACCGAGCCCCTCCAGCAGCGCCTCCGGGAGACCCTGGAACCGGCGGGCGTCCGGCTCGACCTGAACGAGGACGACGCGGACTCGTACGAGAACGAGGACGGCACCGTGCAGCGCTTCGTGGCCATCGGCGAGTGAGCGTTCTGCCATGAACCGGTGTTTCGCGGTGGTCGGCAACCCCGGTGGCCGCCGGGTGACCCTGTTCGCGGAGGCCGTCAGGGCCGCCGGGCTGCCCACGCCCCGCGTGGTGCCCTGGCTGGACGTACTGCGCGCGGGTGGGGCCCGGTTCGGTGACGGGGAGATCGTCCGCGTGGACTCGCCCGGCGAGGACCCCGAGGTCGACCTCCTCCTGAGGGGCATGCCCGACCCGACCCGCGTGGAGGGCACGGCCCGCTGGTACGAGCGCTTCACGGCGGCCCTGGGCACGCTGCGCGGCGGCATCCGGCTGGACGGCGTCGAGGACGTGGCGGTCATGTTCGACAAGCGGCGCTGTCACGCGGTCCTCTCGGCGGCGGGCGTACCGGTGCCCGCCTCGCCCACCTCCGGCTCGGCCGCTGCCCCGGTGCGCGGCTGGGACGACGTGCGGGCGCTGATGCGGGAGCACCGGATGCCCCGGTTGTTCGTCAAGCCCGCGCACGGCTCGTCGGCCTCCGGAGTGCTCGCCGTCGACTCGGCCGGGCACGGCCGCGTCAGAGCCACCACCTCCGTCGAACTGGACCCCGAAGGCCGGCTGTTCAACTCCCTCAAGGTGCGCCGGTACCAGCGGGAGCGGGACATCGCCGCCATCGTGGACGCGCTCTCCCCGGACGGGCTGCACCTGGAGCGCTGGGTGCCCAAGGCGTCCCAGGGCGGCCGCGCCGCCGACCTCAGGGTGGTCGTGGTGGACGGCCGCGCCACCCACGCCGTGGTCCGCACCAGCGCCGGACCGCTCACCAACCTCCACCTCGGCGGCCGCCGGGGCGACCTGGCCGGGGCCCGGCAGGCGGCGGAGAGCGCGGGCCTTCGCTGGCCGGAGGTGCTCGGGATCTGCGAGCGGGCCGCGGCCTGCTTCCCGGACACCCTCTGCGTCGGCGTCGACCTGCTGCCCGCCGTCGGCTGGCGCCGCGCCTTCGTCGGCGAGGTCAACGCCTTCGGCGATCTGCTGCCCGGGCTCACCGGCCTGCCCGGCGACGGCGCCGAGGGCCTCGACACCTACGCGGCGCAGGTCGCCGCCGCCCTGCGGCGGGCCCCGCTCACCGGGCGGCCCGGCCCGCACCACCCGCACAGAACAGGAACCACCCATGTCAGCGCCTGACCCGGCCCCCGATCGGCTGCCCGAAGTCGCCCCCGGCGTACCGGACATGAACCGGATCGTCGGCAGCCACGACATCCTGCTGGTCACCCTCGACACACTCCGCCACGACGTGGCCGCCGAACTCGCCGAGGCCGGCCGCATTCCGAACCTGGCCCGCCATCTCCCCGGCGGCCGCTGGGAGAAGCGGCACGCGCCGGGCAGCTTCACCTACGCCTCCCACCAGGCCATCTTCGCCGGCTTCCTGCCCACCCCGGCCGAACCCGGCCGCCATCCGCGTCTCTTCGCCGCCGCCTTCGCGGGCAGCGAGACCACGGCCGACGGCACCTTCGTCTACGACACCCCCGATCTGGTCTCCGGCCTCGCCAAGGCGGGCTACCGTACGGCCTGCGTCGGGGGAGTGGGCTTCTTCAACAAGCAGGGCGCGCTCGGCTCGGTGCTGCCCGGACTCTTCGAGGAGTCGCACTGGGAGCCGGAGGTCGGGGTCGCCTCCCCGACCTCCTTCGAGTCCCAGGTGGCCCGCGCCGAGGAGATCGCCGCCCGCACGGCACCGGAGCAGCCGCTGTTCCTCTTCGTCAACGTCTCCGCGCTGCACCAGCCCAACTGGTTCCATCTGCCCGGCGCGAGCAAGGAGGACGGCGACTCCCGCGCCACCCACGCCGCCGCGCTGGAGTACGTGGACCGGCACATCGGCCGCCTCTTCACCGCCATGAGCAGCCGCCGGCCCTGCCTCGCCCTCGTCTGCTCCGACCACGGCACCGCCTACGGCGACGACGGCTGGAGCGGCCACCGCATCGGCCACGAGTCGGTGTGGACCGTGCCCTACGCCCACTTCCTGCTCCACCAGGGCGCCACCCGATGACCCCGGCCACCGCGACCTCCCCGGCCCCGTACCAGAGTTATGTGTACGCCTACCCGCACAAGACCGCGTACCGGAAGCTCGACGACCGGCCGCTGCTGAGAGACCTCTGGGCGGATGAGCCCAAGGACGCGCTCTCGCTCTATCTGCACGTCCCGTTCTGCGAGGTGCGGTGCGGGTTCTGCAACCTGTTCACCCGCATCGGCGCCCCGGACGGTCTCACCGGGGCCTATCTCGACGCGCTGGAGCGGCAGGCGGACGCGGTGCGGGAGGCGCTGGGGGAGCGGGAGCCGGTCCGGTTCGCCACCGCCGCCTTCGGGGGCGGCACGCCCACCTTCCTCACCGCCGCCGAGCTGACCCGGCTCTGCGACATCGCCGAGCACCGGATGGGCGCCGACCTGCGCGCCGTCCCGCTCTCCGTGGAGGCGTCCCCGGCGACGGCCACCACCGACCGGCTGGCCGTCCTCGCCGAGCGCGGCGCCACCCGCCTCAGCCTCGGTGTGCAGAGCTTCGACGACACCGAGGCGCGGGCCGCCGTACGCCCGCAGCGCCGGGCCGATGTGGAGGCGGCGCTCGGCCGGGTGCGGGAGGCGGGGATACCCGTGCTCAACATCGACCTGATCTACGGCATCGACGGGCAGACCGAGCGCACCTGGCTGCGCTCGCTGGACGCAGCGCTGGCATGGCGGCCCGAGGAGCTGTACCTCTACCCGCTCTACATACGCCCGCTGACCGGTCTCGGACGGCGCGCCGACGCCGCCGACCCGGAGTGGGACGAGCAACGGCTCCGGTTGTACCGCGCCGGACGCGACCATCTCCTGGCGCACGGCTACGAGCAACGGTCCATGCGCATGTTCCGGCGCGCCGACGCCCCGGCCGAGGGGCCCGACGACTACGCCTGCCAGACCGACGGCATGATCGGCCTGGGCTGCGGCGCCCGCTCGTACACCTCCGGGCTGCACTACTCCTTCGACTACGCCGTCGGCATGCACGAGATCCGCGCGATCATCGACGACTACACCGCCCGGCCCGCCGCCGACTTCGCGCACGCGGAGTACGGGCGCCGGATGACCGGGGACGAGCCGCGCCGCCGCCATCTGCTCCAGTCGCTGCTCCAGGCGGACGGGCTGGCGGTCGCCGACTACCGCGCCCGGTTCGGCGGCCGTACCCCCGCCGAGGACTTCCCGGCCGAGCTGGCGCGGTTCGAGGAGCTGGGCTGGCTTCGGTCCGGCCCGGTGCTGCGGCTGACACCGCAGGGGCTGGCCCACTCCGACGCGCTGGGCCCCGAGCTGTTCTCCCCCGCCGTGCGGGCCGCGATGGCCGCCTACGAGCGCAAGTGAGCCGCCCGTCATGGACCTGACCCTGCTGTACCGGGGGCCGCTGGCCTCCTGCGACTACGACTGTCCCTACTGCCCCTTCGCCAAGCGCCGGGACAGCCGGGAGCAGCTGCGGGCCGACCGGGCGAGCCTGGAGCGGTTCGCCGGCTGGGCCGCCGACCGCACCGAGGACCGGCTCTCGGTGCTGTTCACGCCATGGGGCGAGGGGCTGGTGCGCTCCTGGTACCGGCGCGCCCTGACCGACCTCTCCCACCGGCCGCACATCCGCCGTGTCGCCATCCAGACCAACCTGAGCTGCCGCACCGACTGGCTCGCCGACGCGGACCGCGACACCCTGGCGCTGTGGTGCACGTACCACCCCGGCCAGACGCCGTACGACCGGTTCCTCGGCAAGTGCCGGGAGCTGGACCGGCTCGGCGTCCGCTACAGCGTCGGCATCGTCGGGCTGCCCGAGCACCTCGACGCGGCCCGACGGCTGCGGGCCGAGCTGCCGGAGCGGGTGTACCTGTGGGTGAACGCGGCCGACGGGCACACCTACGACGACGCGGAGGCCGGGGTGTGGACCGGGATCGACCCGCTCTTCCCGTACAGCCGACACCCGCACGCCAGCGCCGGGCTGCCGTGCCGTACCGGTGAGTCCGTGATCTCGGTCGACGGCGACGGCACGGTCCGCCGCTGCCACTTCGTCCCCGCCGAACTCGGCAACCTCTACGACGGCTCCTACCGGGCCGCGCTCCGCCCCCGCCCCTGTCCGCTGGCCAGCTGCGACTGCCACATCGGCTACGTCCATCTGGAGACCCTGCCGCTGTACGACGTGTTCGCGGGCGGGGTGCTGGAAAGGATTCCGGCCGCCGTCGAATGAATCGGGGCCAAAGGGGCAGCCGGTGCAGGTAAGACCGGCACCGGACGCCGCCGCGGGCGACTTCCGCACCGGGAAGCAGGGGGAGACGGGAGGAGCACGACCCATGGCTCTCGACGGCAAGAGCGTCCTCGTTCTCACGACGAACTACGGGACGGAACAAGACGAACTGCAGAAGCCGGTGGCGGCCCTGCGCGACGCGGGTGCCCGCGTCGTGATCGCGGCCCAGAAGCCGGAGGCCATCGCCACCCTCGTCCTCGACAAGGACCCCGGCGACAAGGTCGAGCCGGACACCACGCTCGCGGAGGCGACGTCGGACGGCTACGACGCGGTGGTGGTCCCCGGCGGCACCCTCAACGCCGACCAGTTGCGCATCGACGAGGACGCACAGCGTCTGGTCACCGCGTTCGCACGGGAGGGCAAGCCGGTGGCGTCGGTCTGTCACGGCCCCTGGCTGCTGGTGAACAGCGAACTCACCGAGGGCCGCGACATGACCTCCTACCAGACGCTGATGGAGGACCTGGTCAACGCGGGCGCCAACTGGACGGACCAGGAGGTCGTGGTCGACACCGAGGGCGGCCACACCCTGATCACCTCCCGCCACCCCGGTGATCTCGACGCCTTTTCCTCCGCGATCATCCGCACCCTGGAGGGCTGAACCCCTCAGGGCCCGCCCGGAGCGGGGCGGTCAGCGGTTCCCCACCGCGGCCGCCCCGCTTCCGCGCGTCAGGGTGCGCTGCACCAGGGACATCACGTCCGCCAAGGAGCGGCGGACACCCAGCGCGGCCCGCGCCGCGTTGGCACCGGGGGCGCCGTGCACCCCGCCGCCGGGGTGCGCGGAGGAGGAGGCGAGGTACAGCCCCCGGACCGGCGTCTCCGGACGGCCGGTGCCCGGGATCGGCCGGAACACCGCCTGCTGGTGCAGGGCGGTGGTGCCGCCGTTGAGGGCGCCCACACTGAGGTTGGCGTCCTCGGACTGGAGCGTGAGCGGCGACAGCACGCGCCGGCTCAGAATCCGGGCGCGGAAACCGGGCGCGAACTGCTCGATCCGCTGCTCCATCCGGTCCGCCATGATCTCCCGCTCGGCCGCGTCCCAGGACCCGGTGAGCCCGGCGTCCCCGGCGTCGCCGCGCACCTCGCGGGGCAGATGGGTGTAGGCCCAGGCGGACTCGGTGCCCGCGGGCGACCGGCTCGGGTCGGCGGTGGTCATCTGCCCCACCAGCAGGAACGGGTTGTCGGGGATCCGCCCCATGGCGATCTGGGCGGCGAACCGGGTGAGGTCGTCCACGCTGTCCGCCAGATGCACGGTGCCCGCTCCGGCCGCCGCCCCGCCCCGCCACGGGATGGTCGAGTCCAGCGCCCAGTCGACCTTGAAGGTGGCGAAGTCCCACTGGAAACGCCGCATGTCCTGGAGGACCTGAGAGGGCAGATGCTCGGGGGCGACCAGTTGGCCGTAGAGGATGGGCGCGGAGACGTCGGCCAGTACGGCGCGCCGGGCCGGGACCGTGTCACCGGCGGCCGTACGGACCGCGACGGCCCGGCCGCGCTCGACCACGATCCGCGTCACCGGCTCCCCGCAGCGGATGACGCTCCCCCGCCGCCGAAGCCGGCTGACCAGCGCGTCCGTGAGGCCGACCGCGCCGCCCACCGGCACGGGAAAGCCGAACTGCTGGCCGAGCATCGACATGATCCAGCCGAAGCCGCCGCCGATCGCCGACTCCGGGCCCAGGTCCGCGTGCAGGGCGTTGCCCGCGAGCAGCAGCCTGGCTCCCTCGCCGTCGAACTCCTCCTCGCCCAGGCGGCGCACCGGCAGCAGCATGGAGCGGGCGAGGCGCAGGGCGCCGCCCCCGCGCAGCTTCAGACCGAGCATGGCCAGCGCCCGGACCGGCGGCATCGTGGTGAACAGGGCCTGGAGGAGGTCGGAGCCGACCCGGTCCCAGGTCGCGTACAGGGCGCGCCAGGCGTGGCCGTCCCCGGGGCAGAGTTTCTCCAGGACCTCGGCGGTGACGTCCACATCCCGGTCGATCACCGCGCAGCGGTCGTCGGCCAGCGGGTGGGCCAGGACGTGCGGGGCGTGCGTCCAGCGCAGCCCGTGGTCCTCCAGCCGGAGTCCGTCGATCACCGGGGAGGCGGCGGCCAGGGGGTAGAAGGAGCTGAAGACGTCGCTGACGAAGTCGGGGTGGACTCCTCGGTCGCTGTACACGGCACCGCCGGGACGGTCCTGGGCCTCCAGCACCTCCACGCTCCAGCCCTGGTCCGCGAGCAGGTTGGCCGCGACCAGCCCGTTCGGCCCGGAGCCGATGATCACCGCGTCACTCATGGTCCGCCTCCTCGGCGCCGGGGGGCCGCGGACTCTGCCGCTCGACGACCTTGGCCAGCCGGCTCAGCATGTCCCGGTGCCGGAGCTGGATCACGGCGTCGAGCACGACGTTGTGCAGCTTGCCGCCCAGCCCGCTCAGCGGATGCTCGTCCACGATGACGAGGGAGTCGTCGCCCCAGTCGCGTACGTCGATGGCGATGCGCGCGTTTCCGAAGGGGGCCCTGGCCTCGAGCTCCAGACACCGTGGCGGCTCGTAGCGGCGCACCACGGTGTATCCGTCGACGCGGCACGGGCCGAGCTTGATGTTGTAGGCGAGGGAGGAGCCCAGCTCGGGCCAGTTGCCCTCACGGGGTGCCGTCTCGTGGGTGCCCACGACCCAGTCCGCGTAGCAGGAGGGCTCTTCGAGCACCTTCCAGACGGCGGCCGGTGGACGCCGGATGAGCTGGTACCGGATGGCCACGGTTTCCTCCTTCGCGCAGCATCCGGCGCGGGCCGGGAATGCCCGCGCACTGCCGCACGAGTAACCCGGTGACCACGGATCACGCGTGCCCGCCCCGAACGGATGACCCGAGCGCCCGCCGGAAGGGCGGGCCGGTCCGGCCGGCCTAGAAGTGGGTCTCCTTGGCCGGGACCAGCCTGGCCCCCATGTTGCGCTCCATCATCTCCAGCGCGGCCGACTCCAGATGGGGGTGGATGGAGGCGACGGCGTCGGGGGGCACCGTGACGTCCAGGTGGCGGATGTGGGCGTCCAGCGCGGAGTACAGCACGCACTGTTCGGTGACCTGGCCGCACAGCACCACGTGGCGGACGCCCAGTTGCCACAGCAGATACGTCATCGGCGTCTCGTAGAAGATGGAGTGGCGTGCCTTCATCACGAACATCGAGGCGTCGTCCGGGAGGACGGGCTCGACGAGCTCGCGGTGCGGGCCGGCCAGCGCGGTCTCGACCAGTTCGCCGTGGTGGGAGCGCCACTGGCCGAAGTTGTCATTGGCGTAGATCACCGGCGCCTCCGCCGCGCGGGCGCGGGCGATCAGGTCGGCCACCACGGGCACCACCCGCTCGGCCGAGGGCACCAGCAGCTCCGCGTCCGGGTGCTCGTACGTGCTGATCATGTCGATCACGATCAGTGCGGGGGTATCCATCTCGCTCCTCTCCGTCTGTCTCCGGCCGAGTACCCGCTTCCCGGCAGTGGTGTGAAGTCGCGCCGTGGGGTACCCGGCAGACGCCTCGCACGAAGCGACGAGAAGGGAGGCCCGTGATGGCGCAGCAGGTGCGCGACATCATGACCAGCGAACTCGTGACCGTGGAACCGCAGGCGTCGGTGGCGTCCGTGGCCCGGCTGATGCGCGACGAGGACGTGGGCACCGTCCTGGTGACCGAGGACGGGCAGCTGAAGTGCCTGGTGAGCGACCGCGATCTGGTGGTACGCGCCTTCGCCGAGGGTGTGGACCCCGATCGGACCACCGTGATCGAGGCCGCCTCGGCGGACCTGGTCACCATCGGACCGGACGAAAGCGTGGACCACGCCGTGGAGTTGATGCGCGAGCACGCCGTCCGCAGGCTGCCCGTGGTGGAGGGCGACGAGGCGGTGGGCATCATCGCCCTCGGCGACCTGGCCATCGAGCGGGACGAGACCTCGGCGCTCGGCGACATCAGCGCGGCCAAGCCGAACAACTGACGGGCCGGGCCTTCGCCCGGCGGCTGGATCGACAGCCGCCGGGCGAAGGGCGTCAATGGGCCGCGGCGCCGAACTCGGCATGCTGGGTACGCAGCGCCACCGCGGAGTCCTCCTCGGGCGGCCGGCCGTACCGCAGCCGGCGCGCCTCCTGCCGGGCCTCCCGCATCAGCTCACGGAACTCCTCCTCCGTGAGCCGGCGCCGAGGCCGGGGAAGATTCGCTTCCGCGGGTACCTCGCTGTCCCGTTCTTCCGGCATCTTCGCGTCCCCCCTCACACCTGCGTCGGATCCATCGGCCACGGCGTCCGCCGGCCGGCCCGCTCCGCCGCTTCCCAGCGCCGGCACGCCCGCACCACCAGACCCACGAGCCCCGCCACGGTGAGCAGCCACACACCCGCGATCGCCCAGGTCAGATACGACTGCCGCAGGACGATGTCGAGGCCGAGCAGCGTGAGGGTCACCACCGCGCCGAGGGCCACCCACAGCACGAACGCCCGGCGCCGTGCGCGCCGCGCCCAGGTCGCCGGCCGGCTGGAAACGCGCATGGTGCGCAGCCGCCCGGCGAACGCCTCGTCGTTCACGCCCTGCTCTATCTCGGCCAGTATGCGTAGTTCCTGCGGGGTAAGGCTTGGTGCGCCCACCGTGAACACTTCCTCTGAGCTGTTGGTATGACCGGGTGCGGGTATCCGTCTGCTTTGTCCTGAAACGTGAAAGTTTCAATTTCCTGTGCCGTGTTCCGCGACCACCCGCACGGTCTTCAGTCCGGGGTCGGCCGCGTCCGGGAGGTTCATGCCCGCCCGGACGCCGGTGACGAGGTAACGCAGCACGGGCTCGGTGAGCCGTTCGCCCGGCAGCACGGCCGGGATGCCCGGCGGATACGGCGTGATCATCTCGGCGGCGATGCGCCCCGCCGCCTGCTCCACCGGCACGTCGGTGTGGTCGTCGAAGTAGGCGTCACGCGGCAACGCTGCCTGGTCCATGCGCAGTTCCTCCGGCGCAGGCACGTCCACCCGGGGCGCGTCGCGCAGGCTGTCGGCGTGCCGCACCAGGTCGTTCAGTGCCGTCAGCAGCCGGTCGGCCGTCTCGGTGTCGTCGGCGTGGGTGAACTGGGCGCTGATCCGCCGGTGGTCGAAGAGGTGCAGGTCGATGTGGTGGTGCTCGCGAATCCAGTCACCGGCCCGGTAGCCGGTCGTGCCGAGTGCGCCGATGTCCATGACGGCGGGCAGCGGGTCGAAGTCGGCGGCGAGGCCGGGACCGCAGAAGTCGTCCGCGTCGTTGACGTGGATGCCGTCGATGGACTCGATCTCCTCCCGGACCCGGCGGGCGAGTCCGAGGGCGCGGCCCATCAGCTCCTCCCCGTGCTGCACCATCTGCCGCCGCCAGGCGTCCATCCCCGCGTACAGCAGCACGCTGGGGCTGGTGGTGCCGAGGAGGTCGGCGCGGGAGGCCAGCTCGGCCGGGTCGATGAGATCACCCTGGAGGTGGAAGACCGACCCCTGCTCCAGCCCGCTGCCCATCTTGTGGACGCTGGTGACACAGACGTCCGCCCCGGCGTCCATCGCCCAGCTCGGCAGGTCGTCGTGGAAGGGCAGATGCGCGCCCCACGCCTCGTCGACGATGAGCGGCTTGCCCCGGCGGTGGCAGACGTCGGCGATGGCGCGCAGGTCCGCCGCCGCGCCGTACGGCGTCGGGCTGGTGACCAGGGCGCCGTCCGCCTCGGGATGCTCGGCGAAGGCCCGCTCGTAGGCGTCGGCGGACGGCGGATGGGCCAGGTGCCGCTCCGCGTCCCACTGGGGCTCGACCCACACCGGGCACACCCCGGAGAGGATCAGCCCGGCGATCACCGACTTGTGGGCGTCCCGGCCGACGAGCAGCCTGCGGTGCGGGCGGGTCACGGCCAGCATCGCCGCCTTCACCGACAGCGAGCTGCCGCAGGTGGAGAAGAAGGTGTGCTCGGCGCGGACCGCGTCCGCCATCAGCGCCTCGGCCCGTTCAAGGACACGGCCGCCGCTGAGCCTGCTGTCCAGGCCGCCGCTGGCCAGGACGTCCCCGGCGTACACGGCCTCGCCCAGCACGGCCACCGCCCGCGGATCGGCTCCGCGTGCCTGCTTGTGGCCGGGCGGGGTGAAGCCCAGCTCCTTGGCCGCGTGGTATTCGGTCAGCGCGTCGAGTACGGGTGCTTCCTCGTGGTCGAAGGCCATGTGTCCCGGAGTTCCCGGTCGTCTGCCGGTCATGCCCGCATCGCGGAGGCACATCCGGGGCGCCTCCGGGTACCCGAGCGGACGGCACGAGGCAGGACGCCGAGGAAAGCCGAAGGAAAGGAAGACACCATGTCCGACGCCGACCGTACGAAGCGGCCCACCACCGCGGTGGGGGAGACGCTGCGGGAGATCGCCGACGCCGGGAAGCCCGAGACGCCGAAGAAGCGGGCGGAGGAGCGGCGGCACCAGGGGGAGGGGGCGGACGCGATCACCCCGAACACCGGCGCCCAGCGGGAATCGCAGGGCGACTGAGCCAGGGCACGGGCCCGGCGGCGGGCGGTACGTCTCCCGCAGTACGTTTCAGGAGATGAACGTGGCTTCGCCGCCGGGCCCGCCCACGCGCGCGATTCGGGAAATCCGGCGACCGGGTGCCGGTGGAAGGGCCCCGCGACACCGCAGCAGGAATCAACGTGTGAACTCTGCCGGCTTGGGAACCCCGTGACAGTGCCGCCCCGAGCGGCGGACCGCGGAGCGAGCCACGTTCCGCATCGCTCCTGCGATCACTTCACATCCGCAGCTCCCCACACCTCCCCGTGCGAGCGCGCGTCTCCCCCTCCTCAGTGACGGTCCCGCCCCCTGGCGTACGGACCGGTGCGACTCGGCGCGGGACCGAGGACTCCCATGACTGATGCCACGCCTTCCACACCCTGGCGGCGCGCCGTGGTGACCGGCGGTGCCGGTTTCCTCGGCAGCCATCTGTGCGAGCACCTCGTCGAGCAGGGCGTCGCGGTCGACTGCGTCGACAACCTGTCGTCCGGCTCCCGCGCCAACATCGCCCATCTCGTCGGCCGCCCCGGCTTCCGGTACTACGAGCAGGATGTGTGCGCCGACGGCGCCCCGGACCGGCTGCCGGGCCCCTACGACCTGGTGCTGCACTTCGCCTGCCCCGCCTCCCCGGCCGACTACCTCCGCCTGCCGCTGGAGACCCTGGACTGCGGGAGCCTCGGCACCCGCAACATGCTGGCCGTGGCGGAGCGGGACGACGCCCGCTTCCTGCTGGCCTCCACCTCCGAGGTGTACGGCGACCCCCTGGTGCACCCCCAGCGCGAGGACTACTGGGGAAACGTCAACCCGGTCGGCCCGCGCAGCGTCTACGACGAGTCGAAACGGTTCTCCGAGGCGCTGGTCACCGCCCATGTGGGCGCCAACGGCGCGGACGCGGGCATCGTCCGCCTGTTCAACACCTACGGCCCGCGCATGCGCCCGCTGGACGGCCGGGCCGTGCCCGTCTTCGTCTGCCGGGCCCTGGCGGGGGAGCCGCTGCCGGTGGCCGGTGACGGCAGCCAGACCCGGTCGCTGTGCTACGTCGACGACACGGTGGACGGCATCATGCTGGTCGCGGCCAGCCGGTCGGTACGGCCGGTCAACATCGGCGGCACCGACGAGGTGACCGTCCGCGACATCGCGCTGCGCGTGGTGGAACTCGCCCGCTCCAGTTCCCGGATCGAGTACGTGGACCGGCCCGCCGACGACCCCCAGCGCCGCCGCCCCGACACCACCCTGGCGCGCGAACTGCTCGGCTGGACCCCGCAGGTGCCCTGGGAGGAGGGCATCCGGCGGACCATCGATCACTTCGCCGCGGCCCGCTTCGGCGCGCCCGCGCCCGCCCAGCCGCCGGCCTCGCCCAACGGCGACCACCCGGAGCCGTACGGGCACCCCGCGCCGAGCCGCCTGCCCTCGTAAGCCCTGCGTTCCATCCCCCCAGCTCAACGGAGGCACCGCATGCGCGTCCTCGGCATCAACTCCCTCTTCCACGACCCGGCCGCCGCCCTGATCGTCGACGGCCGTGTCGTGGCGGCGGCGGAGGAGGAGCGGTTCAGCAGGCGCAAGCACGGAAAGCGCCCGGTGCCCTTCTCGGCCTGGGAACTGCCGGAGCTGTCCGCCCGCTGGTGCCTGGACCGCGCCGGGCTCGACCCCTCCGCGCTGGACGCCGTCGCCTACTCCTACGACCCCGAACTGGCGCGCCCAGCCGACCGGTTGGGCCTCGACGACCCCTGGGACCGGCTGCGGCAGGAGTACGCCCGCGAGGCCCCCGGCTTTCTGGCCGAGGTACTGCCGGGACTCGACCCGGAGCAGGTGCGCTTCGTCCCCCACCACGTGGCCCATGCCGCCTCCGCCGGCCAGGCGTCCCCCTACCCCGACTGCGCCGTCCTGGTGCTGGACGGCCGTGGCGAATGCGGCTCCCACCTGGCCGGCCGCTACACCGGCCGCCGCCTCGACGTACTGGCCACACAGTCCCTCCCCGACTCGATGGGCCTGTTCTACGAGGAACTCACCGAGCACCTCGGATTCCTGCGCAGCAGCGACGAGTTCAAGGTGATGGCGCTCGCCTCCTACGGCAAGCCCCGCTTCCTCGACGAACTCCGCGGCTACGTCGGCACGGACGGCGAGGGACGGTTCCGGGCCCGCTCGGTGCCCTGGGCCGAGCTCGCCCCGGCGCGGCCCGCCGGGGAACCGTGGACCGAGGAGCACGCCGACCTGGCCGCCAGCGCCCAGGCCTGCCTGGAGGAGGTCCTGCTCGGCCTCGCCCGGTGGCTGCACGAGCGCACCGGCGACCGGGTGCTCGCCCTCGCCGGGGGCGTCGCCCTCAACTGCGTGGCCAACACCCGGCTGCACCGCGAGGGCCCCTTCGACACCGTCTGGGTGCAGCCCGCCGCCGGGGACGCCGGTACCGCGCTCGGCGCCGCCCTGCACGTCGCCCACCTCGAGGAGCCGGTGGAGGCGATGCCGACCGCCGCGCTCGGCCGGGAGTGGAGCGTGCCCGAGCTGCGCGCCTGGCTGGAGCGGGCCGCCGTGCCGTACGAGGAGCCCGAGGACATCGCGGAGACGGTCGCGGAGGAACTCGCCCGCGACGGCATCGTGGCCTGGTTCCAGGGGCGCAGCGAGTACGGGCCGCGCGCGCTGGGGCACCGGTCGCTGCTGGCCCACCCCGGCCGCGCCGCCAACCTCGAACGCCTCAACGCGGTCAAGGGGCGCGAGGAGTTCCGGCCCGTCGCGCCGATGGTGCTGGCCGAACGCGCCCCCGAACTCTTCGACGGCCCGCTGCCCAGCCCGTACATGCTCTTCGTGCACGACGTCGCCGAGGCGTGGCGGGAGCGCATCCCGGCCGTGGTGCACGTGGACGGCACCGCGCGCATCCAGACCGTGGACCGGGCCGAGGAGCCCCTGGTGGCCCGCATGATCGAGGGGTTCGAGCGGCGCACCGGGCTGCCGCTGGTGGTCAACACCAGCCTCAACACCGCCGGACGGCCGATGGTCGACGATCCGCGAGACGCGCTGGAGTGCTTCGGGTCCGCCCCCGTGGACCTGCTGGCCCTCGGGCCGTTCGCCGTCCGGCGCGCGGAGGTCTTCGCATGACGGCCGCCCCCGCCTACAGCGTCGTCGTCCCGACGATCGGCCGCGCCTGCCTCGCCGACTGCCTGCGCGCGCTGGCCGGGGCCACCGGGCACCCGCCCGAGGAGATCGTCGTCGTGGACGACCGTCCCGACCCCGCCGGGCCGCTGCCGCTCGCCGCCGCCGGTGTGCTGCGGGAGCGGGTGCGCGTGCTCGGCACCGGGGGCCGGGGACCCGCCGCCGCCCGCAACACCGGGTGGCGTACGGTGCGCACGCCTTGGACCGTCTTCCTGGACGACGACGTCCAGGTGCTCCCCGACTGGTCCCGCCGTCTCGCCGACGATCTCGCGCGGGCCGGCAGGGCCACCGGAGGCATCCAGGGCCGGCTGTCCGTGCCGCTCCCGGCGGGGCGCAGGCCCACCGATTTCGAACGCGGTACGGCGGGGCTGGAGGGGGCCGCCTGGGCCACCGCCGACATGGCGTACCGGACGGCCGCGCTCGCCGCCGCCGGCGGCTTCGACGAACGGTTCCGCCGCGCCTTCCGGGAGGACGCCGACCTCGCGCTGCGGGTGCTGGCGGCGGGCTGGACGCTGCACCGGGGCGGGCGCACCACCCGGCATCCGGTGCGGGCCGCCGACCCCTGGGTCTCGGTGCGGGCGCAGCGCGGCAACGCCGACGACGCGCTGATGAACCGGCTGCACGGCCGCGACTGGTGGGCCCGCGCGCAGGCGCCCCGTGGACGGCTGCCGCTGCACGCGCTGGTCACGGCGGCCGCGCTCGCCGCTCCCGTCCTCGCGCTCGCCGGGCGGCGCCGGGCCGCCGCACTCGCCGGGGCCCTCTGGGCGGCCGGCACGGCCGAGTTCGCCCTCGCCCGCATCCTGCCCGGCCCGCGCACCCCGCGCGAGACCGCGACCATGGCCGCGACCAGCGTCGTCATCCCTCCGCTCGCCGTCGGCCACCGGCTCACCGGCCGGATACGGCACCGCAACGCCGCACCGCTGAGGAGGGTGCCATGAACCGCCGGGACACCCCCGCCGCCGTCCTCTTCGACCGCGACGGCACCCTCGTCGCCGACGTTCCCTACAACGGCGACCCCGGCCGGGTCCGGCTGCTGCCGGGCGCCCGGCGGGCCGTGGACCTGCTGCGCGCCGCCGGGATCGCCACCGGTGTGGTGAGCAACCAGTCGGGCGTCGGCCGGGGCCTGATCTCCGACGCCGCCGTGCGCCGCGTGAACGCCCGCGCCGACGAACTGCTCGGCGGCCTCGGCGTCTGGGTCTACTGCCCGCACACCCCCGACGCGGGCTGCGACTGCCGCAAACCCCGGCCGGGCCTGGTGCTCCGGGCCGCCGAGGCCCTCGGACAGGCGCCGGCCGACTGCGTGGTCATCGGCGACATCGCCG
This sequence comes from Streptomyces recifensis, assembly GCF_002154615.1. NCBI lineage: Bacteria > Bacillati > Actinomycetota > Actinomycetes > Kitasatosporales > Streptomycetaceae > Streptomyces > Streptomyces recifensis. Next base: position 272 of record NZ_MUNH01000036.1, on the reverse strand, counting down.
CCGACGTGCGGGCCGGCCGGGCCGCCGGAGCCCGCGCCATCCTCGTCGCCAACGCGGCCACCCGGCCCGAGGAGGCCGCGGCGGAACCCGACACCGCCGTTGACCTGCTCACGGCGGTACGGTCGCTGCTGCCCCCGGAGGGGGGTGAGCGGAGATGACGGCACTGGTCGTCCGGCTCGACAGCTTCGGTGACGTGCTGCTCGCCGGGCCCGCCGTGCGCGCGGTCGCCGAGCACCACGAGCACGTCGCCCTGCTCTGCGGCCCGCGCGGGG
>NZ_MUNH01000375.1:0-6361 GCF_002154615.1 Streptomyces recifensis | reverse complement strand
CTCGCGCAGGTGCGCTCGGCGCACGAGGCGGTGGCCGCGGTGCAGGGGGTGCTGCGCGGCACGCTGGCGCTGGGCGCCGAGCAGTGCATCGCCGGGGTGCATGTGGCGGGGCTGCTGGCCGCCTTCCGGCGGGAGCACCCGGACGTGGAGATCCGGCTGCGGCAGAGCGGTTCGGGCGCGCTGGCGGAGGGGGTGTCGGCGGGCCGGCTCGACCTGGCCTTCGCCTACCGCGTCCCGGCCGACGGCGACCAGTTGCGCTCGGTGCCGCTGACCAGCGAGCCGATGACCGTGCTGTGCCACCCGGAGCACCGGCTCGCCGAACTGGGCGCGGTGCCGGACCCCGCCGCACTGGCCGGTGAGGTGTTCGTGGACTTCCACCCGGACTGGGGGCCGCGCCGGGCCACCGACGCCGCGTTCGCCGCGGCCGGGGTGCGCCGCACGGTCGCCCTGGAGGTCAACGACGTGCACAGCCTGCTGGACCTGGTGGACGAGAACCTCGGCATCGCGGTCGTCCCTCGGCACTTCCGGCACAAGCGGACCTCGCTCACCGCGCTCCCCCTGAAAGGCGTCGACGAGGCCGCCTACGAGACGGTGGCCCTGCTGCCCCCGGAGCGCGCCACCAGCCCGGCCGCCCGCGCCCTGATCACCCTGCTCGGCACGCCCCGGGCGGAACCCGGCGAAGCCGGGTGACCCCACGCTCTCGCGCCGGGGGCGGGGATGCGCGAGGGTGGGAACATGCACGCGAAGGAGATCCTCATCGAGGGCTACGACCGTATCCGGGAAGAAGTCCACACCGTGCTCGACGGACTCGGCGCGGACGACCTGGACCGCTCCCCCGCGCCCGGCGCGAACTCCATCGCCTGGCTGCTGTGGCACCTGAGCCGGGTGCAGGACGACCACATCGCCGACGCCTTCGGGCTGGAGCAGGTGTGGTTGGCGCGGGACTGGGCCGACCGCTTCGACCTGGAACTGCCGCACCACGACACCGGCTACGGCCACACCCCCGAGCAGGCCGCGAAGGTGCGGGTCCCCTCCACGGTGCTGCTGGCCGGGTACTACGACGCGGTGCACGACCAGACCCTCGGCGTGCTGCGGACGCTGGCCGCCAAGGACCTGGAGCGGGTGGTGGACGAGCGCTGGGAGCCCCCGGTCACGCTGGGCGTACGCCTGGTGAGCGTCCTGTCCGACGACCTCCAGCACGTCGGACAGGCCGCCTACGTCAAGGGGCTGCTTCAGAGCGCTGCGGCGTAACCCGGCAGGATGACGTCCTCGATGAGCGCCTTGCGCTCGTCGAACGGGATGAAGGCGCTCTTGACCGCGTTCACGGTGACCGTGCGCAGGTCCTTCGCCGTCCAGCCCGCCTCCTCGACCAGCAGCGCCATCTCGCGGGTCATGGTGGTGCCGGAGACCAGGCGGTTGTCGGTGTTGAGGGTGACCCGGAAGCCGAGGTCCTTCAGCGCGGTGATGGGGTGCTCGGCGATGGAGGTGGCGCAGCCGGTCTGGAGGTTGGACGTGGGGCACATCTCCAGGGCGATCCGGCGGTCGCGGACCCAGCCCGCCAGGCGGCCGAGCTTGCCGTCCACGATGTCCTCGGTGATGCGGACGCCGTGCCCGAGGCGCTGGGCGCCGCACACCTGGACGGCCTGATGGATGCTGGGCAGGCCGTACGCCTCGCCCGCGTGGATGGTGAACGGCACGCTCTCGGCGCGCAGGTGCTCGAAGGCGGCCAGGTGGTCGGCGGGCGGGAAGCCGTCCTCGGCGCCGGCGATGTCGAAGCCGACGACCCCGGCGTCGCGGTAGGTGACGGCCAGTTGGGCGGCCTCGCCGACCCGGTCGAACATCCGCATGCCGCACAGCAGGGTGCCGACGCGTACCGGCGTCCCGGCGGCCGCCGCCTTCGCCATGCCCGCCGCGAGGCCCTCCTGCACGGTCTCCACGACCTCGGCCAGGCTCAGCCCGGCGCGGGTGTTCAGCTCGGGGGCGTAGCGCACCTCGGCGTAGACCACGCCGTCGGCGGCGAGGTCGAGCACGTACTCCTCGGCCACGCGCAGCAGGCCCTCGCGGGTCTGCATCACGGCGAGGGTGTGCTCGAAGGTGCCTATGTAGCGGACCAGGTCGCCGGAGCCCGCGGCCTCGACGTACCAGGCGGCCAGTTCGTCGGGGTCGGTGGTGGGCAGGGTGTGGCCGACCGCGGCCGCGAGTTCGATGACGGTGGTGGGGCGCAGGCCGCCGTCGAGGTGGTCGTGCAGGACCGCCTTGGGGAGCCGGCGGAGGGTCTCGGTGTCGATGCGGGGCGCGGTCATGGCGTGCTTCCTCGGCGGATCGTGCGGATGGGGATTCAGGCGGCGGGCTGGAGCAGGTCCCAGCGGTTGCCGTAGAGGTCCTGGAAGACGGCGACCGTGCCGTACGGCTCGTGGCGGGGGTCCTCCAGGAAGGTCACCCCGTGGGCGGTCATGCGGGCGTGGTCGCGGGCGAAGTCGTCGGTGTGCAGGAAGAAGCCGACCCGGCCGCCGGTCTGGTCGCCGACGCGGGCGCGCTGGCCGTCGTCCTTCGCTCGGGCGAGGAGCAGGCCGGTGCCACCGCCCTCCTCCGTTCCGGGCTCCACCACGACCCACCGGGAGCCGTCCGGGCGGGCCTCGTCCTCGGCCAGCCGGAATCCGAGTGCTTCGGTGTAGAAGCGGATGGCGTCGTCGTAGTCGTCCACGACGAGGGTGACCAGGGCAACGCGGCGCATCGGAGCCTTCCGGTGGGGGTGGTTAGCGGGAGAGGTTATACGTAAAACTACCGGGGCGCCAGTCTCCTCCTGAGAGGGGCTCGGCGGGGTGCTCCGCTACTGGTGGAAGGCGTTCAGGCGGCCCAGTTCGCCGTCGCTGAGCTTCAGGGCGCCCGCCGCGGTGTTCTCCGTCAGATGGGCGGGGTCGCCGGTGCCGGGGATGGCCAGGACGTGCGGGCCCTGGTGGAGGGTCCAGGCGATCCGGACCTGGGTGGGGCTGACGCCGTGCGCCTGTGCGATCTCCGCGACCGCGGCGTCCGCGTCGGCCGCGACCCGCTCGTGCATGCCCCGTTCGCCGGTCTCCCCGGCAACGGAGTAGTACGGGACGAAGGCGATGCCGCGCTCCCCGCACAGCTTGAGCAGTTCCTTCCCCTCGGGGCCGGGGGTGTCGAGCCCGTACCGGTTCTGCACGGCGACCACCGGTGCGATGGCCAGCGCCTCGTCGAGGTGGCGGGGTTCGACCGCCGAGACGCCCAGGTGCCGGATCAGGCCCTCCTCCCTCAGCTCCGCGAGGGCGCCGAAGTGTTCGGCGACCGAGTCCTGCCGCATCCGGCGCAGGTACACCAGGTCGAGGTGGTCGCGGCCGAGCTGGCGGAGGTTCTCCTCCACGTGGCCGCGCAGCTGGTCGGGGCGGGCGGCCGTGCCCCAGGAGCCGTCCTGCTCACGGAAGGGGCCGACCTTGGTGGCGATGACCAGGTCGTCGGCGTAGGGGGCGAGGGCGGTGTTGATGAGTTCGTTGGCGGAACGCAGGGAGGAGAAGTAGAAGGCGGCGGTGTCGATGTGGTTCACCCCGAGTTCCAAGGCCCGGCGCAGGACGGCCAGCGAGCGGGCCCGGTCACTGGGGGTACCCAGGTGGAAGGCGGCGTTGCCGGTCAGCCGCATGGCGCCTAGGCCTACGCGGTGGACGGTGAGGTCGCCGAGGGCGACGGTGCCGGAGGCTGCCGCGGTGATCGTTTCATTGGTCATCGGCGGAGTGTGCCACGGATGCCGGGCGGTGTGGCCGGGGTAGGAAGGGACGCATGACGATCACCGATCACCCGCTCGTCGCCCGCGCCCGTCTGCTCGCCGCCGAGCTGCTGGAGCCCGAGGCGGAGCAGGTCGACCAGGAGGGCGTGCCGGCGAGCCACATCGAGGCGGTGAAGCGGTCCGGGCTGCTGGGCCTGACGGCACCGGCCGAGTACGGCGGCTCGGCGGCGCCGCCCGCCGTGGTGCGGGAGGTCTCGGAGATCCTGGCGGGCGCGTGCGGTCCCACCTGGTTCGTCCAGTCGCAGCACCACACCCCGGTCCAGGTCCTCGCGCGCGGCGAACGGGCCGCCCGCGAGCGCCTGTTGGGCCCGCTGGCCCGGGGTGAGCTGTTGTCCGGCGTGGCGTACGCGCAACTGCGCGCCCACCCCGGAGCACCCGTACGGGCCCGCCACGACGGCACGGGCTGGCGCTTCGACGGCACGGTCCCCTGGTACACCGGCTGGGGACTGAACGACGTGCTCCTCCTGGCCGGCCTGACGCAGGACGACGAGGCGGTGTTCGCGTTCGTGGACGCCCGTGACCAACCGGGCCTGCGTCCCTCCGCACCCCTGCGGCTGGCCGCCCTGACCGCCGCGCACACGGTCTCGCTGGAGCTGGACGGCCTGCGCGTCCCCGATGACGCGGTGGCCCTGCGCATCCCGTACGCCGAGTGGGCGCCCACCGACCGGGCGAAGACCCTGAACACCAACCCGGCGGTCTTCGGCATCGCCTCGGCGGCCCTGTCACTGCTCGACGAGAAGACGGCAGCCCCGCTACGGAGCCATGTGACGGACGTCCGCACCCGGGCGTACGCCCTGGCCGACCACCCGGCGCCGCTGGAGCGGGTGGCGGAACGCCTGGCGGTACGGGCGGAGGCGTACGCGGCGCTGAACACCGCCACCACGGCAGCGGTCGTGGCGGGGGGCGGACGCTCGATGTCCCTCACGTCCAAGGCGCAGCGCCTCGCCCGCGAGGGGATGTTCCTGCTGATCCAGGGTCAGACGGCGGAGACCCGGAAGGCTCACCTGAAGGCGCTCGAGCCCTAGTCGTCCGTGCGGCCCTCCACCACGACCAGGAAGGCGTCCGACTTGAGGTCCATGACCACCGTCGCGGGTTCACCCTCGGCCCGGCGGGCGGCGGCGTACTCCTCGGCGGGCCAGGAGCCGCGCGGTGAGCCTGCGGGGAAACGCTCCAGCACTGTCGAATTCATGGCGGCGGACACCTCCGGCGGAAGGTTCGGACGGGACACGGAACCTGTACCTCATCGGCTGCCCGGCCATCGCACGGACATGCCGCTGTACGCCGTTCGGCCCTACCGCATCCACGGGTGGCGCCGGGCGGGAAGGGATCACTGAGAGGCCGTGGCGGACCACGGGCGCACACCGATGCCGAGGAGCCGGAGACGATGAACGACGACGAGCCCGAGGGCGGGCTGCGCTGCCTGGTGACCGGGGCGACCGGCTACATCGGAGGCAGGCTCGTGCCGGAGCTGCTCGCCGCCGGACACCGGGTGCGCTGTCTGGCCCGTACCCCGGGCAAGCTGCGGGATCACCCGTGGGCCGGTGACGTGGAGGTGGTGCGGGGGGATGTGACGGACCCCGACTCGCTGGCCGAGGCGATGCGGGACGTCGACGTCGCGTACTACCTGGTGCACGCGCTCACCAGCGGGGACGACTTCGAGGAGACCGACCGGCGCGCGGCCCGGTACTTCGGCGAACAGGCGAAGGCTGCCGGGGTGCGGCGGATCGTGTACCTCGGCGGGCTGACCCCGGCCGGGGTGCCGGAGCGGGAGCTGTCCCCGCATCTGCGCTCGCGGGCCGAGGTCGGGCACATCCTGCTGGAGTCCGGGGTGCCGACGGCCGTCCTGCGCGCGGCGGTGATCATCGGCTCCGGCTCGGCCTCCTTCGAGATGCTGCGCTACCTCACCGAGCGGCTGCCTGTGATGGTGACGCCGAGCTGGGTGCACACCCGTATCCAGCCGATCGGTGTGAAGGACGTGCTGCGGCTGCTGGTGGGCTCCGCGCTGCTGCCGGAGGACGTGAACCGGACCTTCGACATCGGCGGCCCGGACATACTGACGTACCGGGAGATGATGCTGAGGTACGCCCAGCTCGCCCGTCTGCCGCACCGGCTGATCCTGTCCGTGCCGATGCTGACGCCGGGTCTGTCCAGCCACTGGGTGGGGCTGGTGACTCCCGTGCCCGCTTCGATCGCCCGCCCGCTGACGGAGTCGCTGCGGTACGAGGTGGTGTGCCGCGAGCACGACATCCGGCGGTATCTGCCGGAGCCGCCCGGGCATCCGTACACCTTCGACGAGGCGGTCCGGCTGGCGCTGCGCCGGGTACGGGAGGCGAAGGTGGCCACCCGCTGGTCGTCGGCGTCGGTGCCGGGCGCGGCGAGCGATCCGCTGCCGACCGACCCGGACTGGGCGGGCGGCAGCCTCTACACCGACGAGCGCGAGACGGTGGTGGACGCGCCGCTGGACCAGTTGTGGCGGGTGATCGAGGGGGTCGGCGGGGACAACGGCTGGTACTCCTTCCCGCTCGCCTGGTTCCTGCGCGGCTGGATGGACCGGGCGATGGG
>NZ_MUNH01000374.1:0-4125 GCF_002154615.1 Streptomyces recifensis | reverse complement strand
CCGCCATCGGCCCCTCCGGCTGGGCCCTCTTCCCCCTCCTCACCGGCAACCAGGGCCCAGCCGGAGGGGCCGATGGCGGTGGCGCCGACCTTCTCGCCGAGCATGGCGAAGAACCCGACGAACCCGCCGCCCGCCGCCCCGCCCACGCAGGCGGTGACGAACGGGCGGCCCAGGGGGAGCGAGACGCCGTAGATCAGGGGCTCGCCCACGCCCAGCAGGCCCGCGGGGAGGGCCGAGCGGATCGTGGCGCGCAGGGTGGTGTCGTGGCGCAGGCGTACGTACACCGCGAGCGCGCCGCCGACCTGGCCCGCGCCGGCCATGGCCAGCAGGGGGAGGAGGACCGTGTAGCCCTGCTGCTCGATCAGGGTGGTGTGGATGGGGATCAGGGCCTGGTGCAGGCCGAGCATCACCAGCGGGAGGAACAGTCCGCCGAGGATCAGGCCCGCGAACGCGCCGGTGGTGGTGAGCAGCCAGTTCGCGCCGGTGCCGATCGCGGTGGCCACGGCTCCGGCCGCGTACATCAGGCCGTACAGGGTGGCGAGGCCCGCGACCAGGACGGTGACGGTGGGGGTGAGCAGGACGTCCAGCGCGCCCGGCAGGCGTCCCCGGCACCACTTCTCGATCCGGGTCGCGAGCAGGGCGGCGGCGAGTGCGCCGAGGACTCCGCCCTGGCCGGGGGAGAGGTGTGCGCCGAAGGCCGTCACCTTCGCGACGCCGGGATGGACGATCACGGCGGCCACGGCACCGCCCAGGATCGGGGTGCCGCCGAACTCCTTCGCGGCCTGGTAGCCGACGAACACCGCGATCAGGGCCATGAACCCGGAGGCGACGGCGGCCAGGGCCGGGGTGAGGCCGGGGAGCCAGCCGGCGTTGGTGAGCAGGCCGCCCACGCCGGCGACGATGCCGCAGCCGACGAGGGCGGGGATGAGGGGGATGAAGACGTTGGCGACGCGGCTCAGGGAGACGGCGAGGGGGCCCTTCCGCGAGGGCCCGGTGGGCGAGTGGGACCCCTCGTCCGTTTCCACGGCGCCCGCCCTCGCTCCTACGCCCTGGGCGCGCGCCCCTGCCGCGAGCTGCCGCTGCACCTCCGCCGTGACCGTGTCCACCACCCCCGGTCCCAGCACCACCTGTAGTGACGGCGTCCCCGCCCCGATCACCCCGAGCACGCCCGGCAGCGCGCGCAGCGCCTCCTCGTCGACGGCGGCCGGGTCGGTGACGGTGAGCCGGAGCCGGGTGAGGCAGTGGGTGACGTGACGGACGTTGGCGGGGCCGCCCGTCAGGGCGAGGACGGCGGACGCGGTCGCGGTGTCGTTACGCACGCTGCCGAGCCTGCGCCACCCTGGCCGGTCCGGCGCGCGGGACTCCTCCGGAAGGCGGTACGCGTCGCCCCTACGCCCCCGCCTTCCTCAGTGCCGCCCGCAGCCTGCCGTCCGACTCCTCCAGGAGGCGCGTCGCCGTACCCCCGTCCACCCCTGCCAGGATGATCAGGATCGCCGTCTTCACCTCGCCGTCCGCCTCCGTCAGGGCGCTCTCGATCTCCGCGTCCGGCGCCCCGGTCGCCTGCGCCACGATCCGCCGCGAGCGGGCGCGGAGCTTGGCGTTGGAGGCGCGGACGTCGACCATCAGGTTTCCGTAGGTCTTGCCGAGACGGATCATCGTGATCGTGGACAGCATGTTCAGGACCAGCTTCTGGGCCGTGCCTGCCTTCAGGCGGGTCGAGCCGGTGAGGAGTTCGGGGCCGACGACCACCTCGATGCCGTGCTCGGCGGCGGCCGCGAGGGCGCTGTTCGCGTTGCAGGACAGGCCCACCGTCAGGGCGCCGGCCGCGCGGGCGTGCTCCACCGCGCCGATCGCGTACGGGGTGCGCCCGGACGCGGAGACGCCGACCACCGAGTCGTCCGGGGTCAGCTTCAGCGCGTCCAGGTCGGCGCGGGCCAGGCCGGGGGAGTCCTCCGCGCCCTCCGCGGAGTTCACCAGCGCGCCCGGTCCGCCCGCGATGAGTCCGAGGACCTGGCCGGGGGCGGTGTTGAAGGTGGGCGGGCACTCGGAGGCGTCCAGCACGCCGAGCCGTCCGGCCGTGCCGGCACCGGCGTAGACGAGGCGGCCGCCGCGCTCCATGCGGGCGGCGACGGCGTCGACGGCGGCGGCGATCTCGGGCAGGCGGGCGGCGACGGCCGCGGGGACGCCGGTGTCCTCGCCGTTCATCAGCCGGGCGATGTCCAGCGTGGGCAGTTGGTCGATTCCGGCCAGCTCCGGCCGGAACGCCTCGGTGGTCAGGGTGGCCAGCTCGCTCTGGAGGTGACGGGAGTCGGTCATCTGATGCGGCTCTTTCCGGTCGGGTCCGAACGAAGAAAGCTGGCGGAGAACCTGGGAGAAAGCTAACGCGTCGCGCTCCGGTGCCGGTGGGCCAGTGCCTCGTAGGACGCGGCCAGGGCGGGGGCCGCGCTCTCGTACGTCCGCTGGGCCACGCCGACGAACAGGCAGTCCACGACGAAGAGTTGACCCGTACGGGAGGACATCGCCGCGGGCCGCAGCTCGCTCTCGCGGGAGGTGGCGGTGGTCAGCACGTGGTCGGCGTACTGGGTGACGGGCGAGTCGGGGCGGCCGGTGATGGCGATGGTGGTCGCGCCGCGCTCGAAGGCGGTGCGCAGCGGTTCTATGACGTCACCGGTCGAGCCCGAGTGGGTGATGGCCACGGCGACGTCCCCCGCGCGGAGCTGCACCGCGTTGGTCACCGCGAGGTGCGGGTCGCCCGGCGCGTGCGCGACCAGCCCGATGCGCAGCAGCTTCTGGGTGAGGTCCTGCGCGACCAGGCCGGACGCCCCTATGCCGTACACGTCCGTACGGCGGGCGGCGGCGAGCGCGGTGACGGCCGCGCCGAGCTGGGCGGTGTCCAGTCCGGCGGCGGTGTCGGCGAGGGTCTGCTGCTCCTCGTAGGCCAGCTTGGCGATCACCTCGGTGAGCGGGTCGTCCACCGCGATGTCCGTGGTGATCGCGGGCGCGCTCCCGGCCTCCTGCCGGGCCGCGAGCCCGGCGAGGGCGAGCCGCAGGTCGCGGTAGCCGGGGTAACCGAGGATGCGGGCGGTGCGTACGACCGTGGCCTCGCTGGTGCCGGTCAGCTCCGCGAGCCCGGTGACGGTGAGAGCGGCGCAGCCCGCCGGGTCGCCGGCCACGGCATCCGCCACGCGCTGCATGGACCGCGTCATGGACGGCGTGAGGGTGCGCACCTTGGCGGCGAGCGAGCCGCCGGGACTCCCGAAAGTTTCCTTCACGTCCTGGGTCACCCCTGAAAGATATTTCCGGTTCGGCAGGCGGGGCAAGAGTGCGCACAATGGGTGCATGGACGACGCCGCCAATCCCGTCAGCTCGCTCGAACAGGCCTTGCACGCGGCCCGTGCGCTGGTGCTCGCCGACCTCGTGGCGGGTGACGTGGCCGAGGCGGACGTGGTCTCGCTGGTGGAGGAGTCGCTCGCGCAGCGCCGCTGGTGGGTGGAGCAGTGGCCCGAGGGCGCCGCCTTCGTCTCGGGCCTGGTCGCGCAGGACGTGCAGGACGCGCTGCTGGAACGGAAGGGCCGCTGGCCGCTGTGCCCGGTGTGCGCCACGGGCGATCCGCACGCGCTGGACGTCGAGCCGGAGCTGGGCCCCGACCCGCACTGGGTCTGCCACGAGTCCGGCGTGGATGTCGCCCCCGTCGGCTCCCTCGCCAAGGCGCTGGACGGGAACACTCCCAAGTGACGGCCGGCCCCGCGTGACCGTCTACATCGACCCGCCCACCTGGCCCGGCCACGGCCGCCTGTGGTCCCACCTGATCAGCGACGTCTCCTACGACGAGCTGCACCTCTTCGCCGCGACCCTCGGCGTGCCCCCACGCGCCTTCGAACGCGACCACTACGACATCCCCTCCCACCGCTACGCCGACGCCGTCGCCGCGGGCGCGGTGGAGGTCCGCAGCCGGGACGTGGTGCGCCTGCTGCACGCGGCGGGGCTGAGACGACGTAAGGGGTCCTAGGACCACCGCCCGATGTGCCCCCTTGGCCACGCTGCCTAGGGTCGACCCCCATGCACGCCCCGCAGACCACTCCCCGCGACCCGGCCCCGCACGGAGGAGACCCCCCACGTCCACCT
>NZ_MUNH01000373.1:0-14441 GCF_002154615.1 Streptomyces recifensis | reverse complement strand
GGACGGTGGGGTGGCCGCCGGGTCACACGTACACCACGTCTTTCCCGTGCAGAACCCCGGAACCGCGCGGCAACTCCGCGACTCCCAGCAGCCGTTCCGCGGTGTCGGGGACCTCGCTGTTCACACGCGCTGCCCGCCCGCCGGAATCGGCGGGCGGGCAGATGACGACGTGAGCAGCCGTGTTCGCCGGTCGAAAGGAGCGGACGGTGCCGCGCAGCCCTGGCGGGCGATCTCGATGCTCGGACGGGCCGCGAAAGCCGATTTCGGAAGGAAGATGAGCGCCTGCCGCTGTAGCGGTTCCGCTCGCCCTCTGTCTGGTGCTGCCCGTCCGAGGGGTTATGCCGGGGACCGACTCAGGCGGGAATGAGGCCGTGAGGGTCGATGATGAACTTGAGGGGCACTCCCGTGTCGAAGGTCGCGTAGGCCTCGGGGGCCTCGTCGAGGCTGATCACCTTCGCGTTGAGCATGGGGCTCAAGTAGGGCATGCGGTCCCACAGGATCGCCATCATCAGCTCGCGGTTGTAGTGCATGATCGGTGCCTGCCCGGCGGCGATCCGCGGCGACTTGATCCATGCCTTGCCGAAGTCGATCGGGTATGTGCCTTCTTGCTCGGCCTTCGACTTCGCCAGCGGGTCGGGGCCGTAGACGCCGATGACTCCGCTGGCTCCGCCCGCGCGGGTGGCGTCGAGCACCTGGTTGATGGCGTAGGCCGGGTCCATGTCCTCGCTCTCGCGGCCGAGGCCGTGTGCCTCGGTGCCGACGTAGTCGACGGCGCAGTCGACCATGGGTTCGCCCAGGATGGCCTCGATCTGGTCGGTGAGCGCTGCGTCCTGGCTCAGGTCGATCGTCTCGCAGCCGTTGTTCTTCACCAGCTCCAGGCGGTCCTTGTTGTGGTCGCCGACGATGATGCAGGACGCCCCAAGGAGGCGGGCACATGCCGCGGCGCAGCGGCCGACCGGGCCGGCGCCGGCGATGTACACGGTCGAGCCCGGCTTGGCACCGGCCTCCATGAGGCCGTGGAACGCGGTGGGCAGGATGTCCGAGAGCACCGCCAGGTCACGGATCTTCGCCATGGCCTGGTCCTTGTCCGGGAACTTCAAAAGCTGGAAGTCGGCGTACGGGACGAACAGGTACTCGGCCTGGCCGCCGTCCCAGTCGCCCAGGTTGAAGCCGTATGCCCCGCAGTCCACCTTGGGGTTCGTGGTCTCGCAGACGTCGGTCCGGCGCGCCTTGCAGTTGCGACATCGGCCGCAGGCGACGTTGAACGGGACGGAGACGAGGTCGCCCTCACTGAGGAACTCGACGTCGGGGCCGACCTCTATGACCTCCCCGGTCATCTCGTGCCCCATCACCATGCCCTGGGGCACTGGGAAGGACCCGCGGTAGATGTGCAGGTCACTACCGCAGATGTTGGTGGCGACGATCCTCAGGATGACCCCGTGGGGGGCCTTCTTCCCGTTCGGCATCTCAAGCTTGGGGAAGTCCAGAGACTCGACGCGCATCTCTTTCGGATTCTGGAAGGTGACGGCGCGGTTGCTGCTTGCCATGGCGATCTCCTCTGTTTGATCCGGGGGACTCGCCCCCCGGAGTGCCGAGGTCATTTGGGTGTATTTGTGACCCCGGTCACTCTCAACCTAGGGCGATGGCCGACGCGGGTGCCACCGCCAGGCCGCCCGTGCCCTGCGTGCCCACGCACCCACGCCGCGTGCCGCGCTCCCGGCCGGGCACGCCACCTCCTATCGGCGCAGGTCCGCGCGCTGTTGGCTATGCGGCACGACGGACGCGACAGCACCCGTTCCCATGGAGCCCCGACCCCTCCAGTAGGACGTTCGGGTGATGTCACGGCGCCTCACGACGCAAGAGTGGTCTTCACCGGCGTCGCGGGGTCGCACCGGGCGCTTCGCGAAGCGCGTCCTGCCCTTCACCTCGCCGTCAGCCGGCGAGGCGTCTGCCGAGACCCTGGCGCGCGAGCCCGGCCTCCGCCCGGCCGCCGACGACCGCCTGACAACGACGACGGGCATGCCCCCGCCCGGAGCCGATCCCGCTGAACGACGGCTCGCTCGGCCCCCATGGGCTCACGCCACGTCCATCCCCAGTTCGGCTTCGGGGCGGCAGGTGGGGCACGGCTCGATGCCCGGCTCCACGAGGAGGGCGCGGGCTTCGTCGGCCCGTATTCTGCGCGGTGCTCCCCTGGTTTCCTCGCAGCCGGCCGCGTGCACGACGATGTCGCCGGGGTCGTCCGGGGCGCGCATCAGCTCGACCTCGTAGTCGCCCGCCCGCGCCGGCCGGGAGAGCCCGGTTGTGGGCAGCGGGCCACCGGCACCCTTGGCTCGTCGCATCGAGCGCTGTCGTGGGGCGGGCCGTTCGGCTCGCGTGAGGGCCTGCCGTACGTCGTCGCGCAGGAGGCTCAGGTATGTGGCGACCGTGGCGTTGTCCGCGATCTGCCGTTCCAGGTAGGCCAGGAGCACGCGGAGCCGGGGCGCGTCGTCAGGCAGCTCGGCCACGACGGGCACCACCGTGCAGAGCGGCCCACGCCCCGGTGCGGCCCTGCCAGTACGGATGCACCAGCACCTCGGCGGACAGGGCGAGCAGCCGCCGCCTGAGCGCGGTGCTCGGCCGGCGGCTGAGCCGCCGGTACACGGCGTGCCACTCCCGTATCGCGGCCACGAGGTCATCAGGGGGAGTGCTCATACCGGCATTAGAGCACGTGTTCGATTTTTGACGCATCTCGACTCCGAGGCCGCTGTTCCGCGCAACGTTCTCGGCTTCGCGGGGACGGGCGGCCGGTTCCGCACTGTCGGACGGCTGTCGGTGACATGTCGGAGGCCGGTGGCAGCGTGGGCGCCGGTTCGCTCCGCCGGGAGCCGCCGTCGCACCTCAGGGGAGTTCCCGCCATGTCTCAGGTCCCTTCCGCCGCTGACCGCGTGTATCTGGTCACCGGCGGCAACGCAGGTATCGGGTACTTCACCGCCGAGCAGTTGGCCGCTACCGGCGCCACGGTGGTGCTGGGCAGCCGGAGTGCCCTGCGGGCCGAGGCCGCCATGGACGCGATCCGTGCGCGGGTGCCCGGCGCGCGGGTGCGCTCGGTGGCCCTGGACCTCGCCGACCTCGGCTCGCTCCGGGAAACCGCGGAATCCCTGGAGGCAGAGCGCCTCGACGCCGTGGTCCACAACGCCGGCGTCCTCCACGAAGGGCTGGAGCGGCGGGAGACGCGGGACGGCAATGAGGTGCATTTCGGTACGAACCATCTCGGGCACTTCGCGCTCACCCACTGGCTGCTGCCGCTTCTGGAGGCCGCGCCGAGCGCCCGCGTCGTGACCGTCGGCAGCTTCGCCGCCAAGTCGGAGCGGCTCGCGCTGGACGATCTGCAGTCCCGGACCGGCTATCGGGCCAAGCGCACCTACGGCCGGTCGAAGCTGGCCCAGATGTACTTCGGCCTGGAACTCGACCGCCGGCTGCGGGCCGCGGGCAGCACGGTGTCGAGCGTGGTGGTCCATCCGGGCGGTGCGCTGGACTCACTCACCCCGTCGCGGCCGCCGGTCCATGTACGCACAGCCGGGACGGCGCTGCGCGGGGCGGCCGCCGCACTTGTTCTCCAAGGCAAGCACGCGGGTGCCCGGCCCGCGGTCCGGGCGGTGCTCGACCCCCGGATCGGCGGGGGTGAGCTGTGGGGCCCGCGCGTCTTCGGACTGCGGGGTCGGCCGCACCGCGAGCGGCTGTGGGCTCAGCTGGAGGACGCCGACACGGCACGTCGGCTGTGGGAGGCGAGCACGGAGCTGACCGGCATCGCGCCTGCCACCGCCGTCTGAAGCACTCGACTCGCCAGCTCAAGCGCTCAGTAACAACCGCGGCCACGGGACCAGAGCACGTGTGGCAAGGCTGGCGTCACCTCACGGGGACTCGGGCCGGGCCTGCGGGCGGGACTCGGCGAGGGCGAGGGCGGCGATGGCCCCGAGCAGGACCACCGTGCCCGCCACAGTGGCCGGGGTGAGCTGTTCGTCGAGGAACAGCACGGCCAGGACAGCGGCGCTGACGGGTTCGAGGAGCATCATCACCGAGGCGGTGGCGGCCCTCAGTACGGCGACGCCGGCGAAGTACAGCGGGTAGGCGAGCGCCGTGGTGACGGCGGCGATGTACAGCATGAGCAGCGCCGTCTCGGTGAGGTTTCCACCCTGCGGGAGAAGACCCTCGTGGAGGGCCGGCGGCAGCATCACTGCCGCGCCGACGAGGAAGGACCACAGAGTCAGGGTGAACGCGTCCTCGCCGGTGCCGTGCCGTCCGGTCCATCGGCCCAGCAGGTTGGACACGGCGTATCCGGCGGCGGACAGCAGCGCCATCCCCACGCCTCCCAGGTGGACGACGCCTGGCTGGTTGCCCAGCACGAGGACGGTCAGTCCGGCCAGCGCTCCGGCGACGGCCAGCACTCCGGCGCGGCCGATGCGCTCGCCCAGGAAGAGACGCCCGCCGGCGGCCGTGAACACGGGCGCGGCGCCGAGCGTGACGATGGTGCCCACCGCCAGCCCGGTGTCCCGGACGGCGGTGAAGTAGGCGGTCTGGAAGACGGCCAGCCCGGCTCCGGTGCCCATCAGGAGCAGCGCCCGCCGCCCGGCAGGCCGCGGCGCACGCGGCGCCTTGCGGGACGCGCGCAGCGCCCAGGCGGGCAGCAACAGCACCGCCCCCGCCAGGAAACGCCAGAACGAGATGGCCATCGGCCCCAGGTCGCCGGTCCGGTAGATGACCTCCACGGCCGCGCCGGTGGTCCCCCAGGCGAGTCCGGCGAAGGCGAGAAAGGCGAAGCCGCGCCGTAGCGGGAGCGAGCCGGTCCGTGACCGGTTCCCGCCCCGGCCCGGCGCCTCCGCGTCGACGGCGAGGTCCTGCGAGGTCTGCATCTGTTCACCGTGCTCCCTGCCAGGGGATACGCAAAATGCATCCGGTCGACCAGCGATACGCTGAGCGCATGGATACGCGCGGAGGGCACGGCGCAGGGCTGGAGTTGAAGCACCTGCGCTGCCTAGTCACCATCGTCGACACCGGCAGCTTCACGGACGCCGCTCGGGAGCTGGGCGTTTCCCAGGCCGCGGTCTCCCGCACCCTGCTCTCCCTGGAGAAGACCCTGGGGGTGCGGCTGCTGCACCGCACCAGCCGCACGGTCGAACCCACCAAGGCGGGCGTACTGGTTCTCGCCCGAGCCCGTCTGCTCCTGGCCGGTGCGGACGAACTCGTCGCCGAGGCCGCCTCGGGCCACAGCCGCCTGCACATCGGTCACGCCTGGTCGGCCTTCGGGCGCCACACCACCGAGTTCCAGCGCCGCTGGCACCACGACCACCCCGGCATCGAGCTCCGGCTCGTCCGGCACAACTCCTCCACCGGCGGGCTGGCCGAAGGACTGTGCGACCTTGCGGTCGTCCGGAGCGCCGTCGACCTCAAGCCCTGGTCACACGCTTTCGTCGGCCACGAGGACCGCTACCTGGCCCTCGCCTCCGACGACCCCTGGGCCCGTCGCCGCAGCATCCGTCTGGCCGAGGTCGCCTCCCGCACCCTCGCCCTCGACCGCCGCACCGGCACCACCACCCTGAACCTGTGGCCCGAGACCGAACGGCCGGCCGTCGAGCACGTCCACGACATCGACGACTGGCTCGCCGCCATCGCCTCCGGCCGCTGCGTGGGTGTCACCCCTCAGGCCACCGCTGCCCAGTACCGCCCCTCCGGCATCACCTACCGCCCGCTGCGCGACGCCGAGCCCGTCCCCGTCCACCTCATCTGGCGCCGGACGGACCCCCATCCCGCCACCCGGGCCGCCGTCGCCCTGGCCATCGACCTCTACCGTACGGACCGCCAAGCCCCGACACGCTCCCCCGGTGTCCACGCGGGCCACCGCCGGACACGGCAGGGAGGAAGCCCAGCCACCGACGCCCCCTCGCCGTGAGCTTGCGGAAGTGCGTGCCAGACCCCGCGCCCCCGGCAAGATCCGGAAGACAGGCCCTAGATGCGCGAGTTGCGCAGCGACTGCCACACGGCGCCGGAAAGCGCGCGCGTCGCCCGCGGGACTGACAGATGCTCATGCTCGCGGTACAGCTCCCAGTTGTACTTGACCAAGGACATCTTGTTGGAGGACAGCGACCCCGCCTGGTGGGCCCGGTACACCGCGAGCGGCTCGGTCAGGCCCCGGGCGTCCGCACCGTCCCGCATGATCGACAGCCAGAGGGCGTAGTCCTGCCGCTTGCGCATCTCCGGCATCAGCCTGGTGCCCAGGGCGTTGCGGTCGTACATGGCGGTGAGAGCACCGATGTGGTCCCGGACCAGCATGGCGCGGTAGTCCACGCGCTCTCGCGCCCGGATCACCCGCCCGTTCGGCACCCACTCGGTGCTCTCGCCGGCATGGTCGGCGTCCATCTTGAAGTACGAGGTGAAGGTCAGCGGTGCATCGCCCGCAGCGGCGAAGGCGAGCTGCTTCTCGGTCTTCTGCGGCAACCACATGTCGTCGGAGTCGAGGAAGGCGATGTAGTCCCCGCGGGCCCGCTCGATCGCGAGATTGCGGGCCCGGCCGGCACCGCCCTGTTCGGGTGCCGACCGCGGCAGCACGCGCTCGTCCTGCTCGGCGAACTCGCGCAGCATCTCCATGGAGCCGTCGGAGGACTGGTCGTCGGTGACCAACAGCTCCAGGTCGCTGTGGGTCTGCGTGAGTACCGACCGGACGGCTGCGCCGAGGGTGGCCGCCGAGTTGTACACGGGCATCACGACAGACACCAAAGGCACAGCGCTTCTCCTAGTCAGACCGGGAACGACGGTCCATTCAAACACCGCGACCGGCCAGGAGCCGCCACGAGGACGGCCCGCACGGTGCCGTAGGCGATCAGACCGTTCGCCGGGTCGCGCGCAGTACGACGTCGCTGACGTGGTGGGTGCTGGCCGCTCCGGCGGGCCGGGGCCGCGTTTCGTGGATCTCGACCTGCCAGGTGTCGGGCTCGGCGGTGAGCGCGGCGGCGATCTCGTCGACACCGACGAACGCCGCCGGGTCGTACATCCGGGTCTGGGCCGCCACATCCACCGGGTCGCGCAGCGGGCTGAGGTCGTGGTGTACGACCAGGAGCGTGCCACCGGGGGCGACAGCGGCGAGCAGGCTGCGCAGACCGCGCTGGTCGGGCGTGCGCTTGAACGAGCCGTACTGCAGGGAGACCAGGTCGAAGGTCTCGGTGCCGAAGGGGGCGGGATCACCCGCGTCGCCCCGTACGAGACTGACGGCGAGCCCTCGGCGGTCGGCCTCGGCGCGGACCCGGGCGAGCGCGTTGCCGGAGATGTCGGTGGCGGTCACCTTCCAGCCGTGCTCGGCCAGCCAGAGGGCGTCGGCGCCCTCACCGGTGCCGACGTCCAGCGCGCGGCCCGGGGAAAGGGCGGTGGCCTCGTGGACGAGCGTGCCATTGGGGTTGCCGCTCCAGGCGCGGTCGGTGCCCGCGTAGCGGTGGTCCCAGTCGGCCTGCTCGCCCGAGTGCCGCACGGCGGCGCGCAGGTCCTCCTCCGCGAGGCTGAAGGCGATCATGGCTCCGACCCGGCTTCCCTGCGCGGCCGAGGGCAGCACCTGCAGGCTCGGGTCGGTGACGTTGCCGGCCGCGTAGATCCCCGGTACGGCGGTCTCGCCGCGCGGGTCGACCGCGAGGAAGTCGCCGGCGCCGGTCGGGTGCGCGGTCGCGGTGAGCCCGACCCCGGCCAGCACCTCGACGCGTGCCCGGAACCGGGAGCCGACCACGACGGCGTCGGCCTCCAGGACCCGGCCGTCCCCGAGTTCGACACCGGACACCTCGCCGTCCGGCCCGGTGAGGACCCGGCCGGCTTCGGCGCGCTCGACGGTGACGCCTGAGGCGGCAAGGGCTTCGACGGCTCCCTCGTCGAGCCCGGCCGGGTTGTGCAGTACGACGGTCAGCCGGTCGGTCAGGTGCCGGAACAGCGGGGTCGGGTGGAGGCCCAGAGGGTGGGCGACGATCTGCACCAGGCGCTGGTCGCGCGCCTCGAAGCCGTGACAGAACGGGCAGTGGATCACGCCGCGCCCCCACCCCTCGGCGACGCCGTCGATCGCGGGGAGCTCGTCCGACAGCCCGGTCGCGGCGAGGACGCGGCGGGCGACCAGCGTGTGTCCGCCGGTGAGGTCGAGCCGGAACCGGCCGTCGCCGTGACGGTGCACGCCGAGGACCCGGCCGGACAGCACCTCCCCGCCGTACGCGCGTACCTCCTCGCGTCCGGCCTCCGTCAGCTCACCGGGCGCCACCCCTTCGTGCCCCAGGTAGCCGTGCATGTGCGCGGCCGGGGCGTTGCGCGGGGTGCCGTCGTCGACCACGACGACGCCCCGACGCTGGCGGGAGAGTTGCAGCGCGGCGGCGAGACCGGCGGCCGAACCACCGATCACGGCGACGTCGCAGTGCCGTTCCGTCGTGGGGTGCTGTTGCTGGGGGTGGCTCGCGTGCTCGGGGTGGGCTGACGGCCGGCTCTGGGTGGAATGGGTGCTCATGGACCCGACCGTACGGCGTCCGACGATCTGCGCAAAGGTTCTTGCGGAATCAGCAAGAAATGCCAGAATGGGGGTGTGAACGGAGCAGCCGACATCGAAGCCCTGGCGCGGTTGCGCCTGCGCAGCCTGCGCACCACCCTGGGGTACTCCCTCGACGAGCTGGCCCAGCGGACCAACCTCAGCCCGTCGACCATCAGCCGGGTCGAGACGGGCAGGCGCACGCTGAGCCTCGATGTGCTCGTACCGTTGGCCAACGCTCTCCAGGTGAGCCTCGACGTGCTCTTCGAGGTGCCCACCGACGACGATGTCGTCATCCGGCCGGTCGCGCACAGCAGCGGCACCCGGACGACGTGGCCGCTGAGCCGTCCGGACGGCCGCATGGTCGCGGTGAAGATGCGCGTCGAGCCGTCCGAGGGGCGGCCCGGCCAACGGGTGCATCCGGGCCACGACTGGTTTCTCGTGCTCGAGGGACGCGTGCGGCTGTGGCTGGGCGAGCGGCAGATCGACGTCGGCGCCGGAGAGGCGGCGGAGTTCGCGACGATGATTCCGCACGCGATCACGGCGCTGGACGCTCCAGCCGAGCTGATCATGGTGTTCGATCGTGACGGGCAGCGGGCGCACGTGCACCAGTGAACGAGGCGTGCGCCGCTCCAGGGGGGCATCGATCGGGCCGTGATGACGAGGCCTCGGGTGAGTTCGCGTCAGCCGGTGGGTGCTTCTTTCTCCGCTGGTGCGCCCCGGCCTACTGTCAGGGACCAGCGCACAGCAGGCGGCGCCTCGACGGAGACCGTCCCGTCGCGGTTCACTCCCGTAACGGCGAATTGGTTGTAGACGGTGCTGACCTTGTCGGCGCGGCACTCCAGGGGAAAGGAGACGTGCACGGGCCGCACGGCAACCTTCACGGTCCCCGCGCCTTGGCAGCGCACTGCGACGACCAGCGCGTCCCCCTTCTTCCCCCTGGCGAACCCGATCTCCGCGTTCCCCGTGGTCGCCTTCTGGCGGCCGGCCGGCGTCTCGCCCGCGTTCAGCTCCGGCGGCTGCACGGGAGGTTGCGTGCTACTGGGTGTGGCGGCCGTCGCTGAGCGGGATGTCGTCGGATGCGCGGCCCGGACGGGCTGCTTGCCGTCGGAGCGGTCCGCGGAGCAGGCAGTAACCGGGCAGAGCATGGCGGCACCGAGGGCGCTGAACAGCATGAGATTCCTGCAAGACGTGGGCATGTCGGTTCTCCTCCACGGTCCGGCCGAGGCGTGCGGCGTTGCGATGCGCCGCTGCGGTGGTACTCGCCGGCCGCGAGGCTGATGCCCATTCCGACGAGGCCCGAAATCCTACGGGCGGTCAGCGTGCGACTCCCGGCCTGAGTGGAATTCGGTGCACCGAGCATGGCCAAGCGCACGCCCCCTCATCGCCCTACGGCGCGTTCTGCCCGACCGCGCCCTCAACGCCCTGATCGCCCGCGTGCCTTCCCCGCTGATCCGCATGGGAAGGCACGTGGAGAGCAGCCCCGCATCGGGCGGGCTGACGGCCAGTCAGCTCCGCGTGCGCGGAAGCTCCGCGGTTCAGCCGCAGGAACCGGACGGGGTGCCGTCGTAGAGCCCGGAATCGGGCCGCCCGTTGGTGACGCTGCGCAGGTAATAGCCGCAGGTGGGGCGCTGGGCGAAGTCGAACGTGGCGCCCGGCTTCAGGTGCCAGATCTTGAAGTTCGTGTACGTCAGCGACTGGCCGGAGACCACCCGCTCGGGCTGGTGGTCGGCGAGGACGACGTAGGCGTCGGCGCCGTAGAGCGTCGCCTTGCCCTGCGCGTCGAGGTAGAGCGAACCACCGCCTTCGTCGACGCCGACACCCCAGGCCTTGCCGCCTGCCGTCAGGCCGTCCTTGACCGCTCTCGCGGTGAAGGACATCAGGCGACCCATCCGGTCGCGGGCGACGAAGTGGGAGTCGTTGATCGTGCCCGCGTAGTGAGGCCAGGAGAACACGCCGGTGGTGAAGGTGGCGTACGAGTCGTAGGGGTTGGCGAGCGCCTCACTGCTGGTGATGCTTCCCCGGCAGGCGTCGTACACGACGGAGCTGTTGATGTGGGTGCCGGCGCTGCCGCCCCCGGCTCCGCCGCCCTTGGCGACGACGGACTTGACCGACGCCTGGAGGTCGGTGCCCTTCCACGCCGCGTAACGGCACTGGTCACCGCCGGCGAAGTAGACGAACTCCGCATTGCGGATGTCCTGGTTCACCTGCGCGTTGTTGCCGTCCGATGCGGCGGTGAGGGTCCAGGTCGTACAGGAGTTGACGCCCGCGAGACCCATCACCGTGTCGCATTCGGGGGTGGCGCTGCCGGACGAGGGGGCCGAGCCCGCCAGGACCACCACGTCGAGGCTGCCGTTCCCGCCACGGACCGCGTCGATCGCGCGGACCATCGACGCCGCGACCACACCGCCATCGCCGTTCATCGTGAAGGCGGGGCCGGACCAGGAGGCGCGGCTCGCATCGCTCGCGCTGCCCAGACGGACTCGATCGGCCCGCGCCTCGGCGGGCGGCGCCGCGAGCCCCGCGCAGGTCACGGCGAGTACCGAGGCCAGCAGCGTCGTGCGCAGGGCACGACGGCCGACGGAGAAAGATGTCACGGAGTCTCCTTCCGCTCACGCCTCCAGGCGCGACGTGAGTACGCCGACCACACCCGGAGGCGGACTCGGAACATACAACTGTGGCTCCCCTGAAGCCATATGTAATCGCGGAAATCCCTCCCCCACGCCTGAAGTTGCCGCCCATGACCCCCATCCAGGCTGTCACCGCCCGCCTCAAGCACGTCGCTACGTCGCGTTACCCGAACGTAACGACCATTACATCTATGCAGATCTTCGTGCGCGATGTAATTTCCGTGCTCGTACCGCCCGCCGGCTCCGCCGCAAGCGAAGAGAGACCTCCGTGACTTTCAGATCCGCATCGCGCCACCTCGTTCCGGCCGCTGCCACCACAGCGCTCGCCTGCCTCCTCGGAGCGTGCGGCACCGACTCCGACGGCACGGCCGGCAAAGCCCCCGCCTCGCTGAAGATCGCCGGGGTCACGGTCAAGAAGGACGCTCAGCTGCACGCCTCGCTGCCGGACGCCGTCAAGAAGGCGGGTACCGTGCGCGTCGCCTCCGACGTGCCCTACGCACCCTTCGAGATGTTCGTGAAGGAGGGCGGCAGCGAACTGACCGGTCTGGACTACGACTTGGGCCAGGCGCTGGGGGCCCGGCTCGGCGTGACCCTCAAGTTCACCCCGCAGAAGTTCGACGGCATCGTCCCGGCGATCCAGGCCGGCAAGTTCGACGCGGCGATGTCGGCGATCACGGACAACAGGGAACGTCAGCAGGTCGTCGACTTCGTCGACTACTCGCAGTCGGGCTCCGGGATCCTCGTCGCCGAGGGCAACCCGAAGAAGATCGCGACGCTGCACGACCTGTGCGGCCGCAAGGTCGCCGTGCAGGCCGCGACGAACCAGCTGAAGCTGCTCAAGGCGCACCAGAAGGAGTGTGGTGGCAGGCAGCTGGAGATCCAGACGTACCCGAAGGACTCCGACGCCCAACTGGCCCTGCGCTCCGGCAAGGTGGACGCCGAGGTCCTGACGAAGCCCGCCGCCGGCTGGACCGCCAAGACCGCCGACGCGGGCAAGGCCTTCGACCTGGTCGAGGATCCCGAGGCACCCGGCGGCTACAACGCCTCCCCCAACGGCATCGCGATATCCAAGAAGCTGCCGCAGCTGACCGACGCCGTACAGAAGGCGCTGCAGTCACTCATCGACGACGGCACCGTCCAGAAGATCTACGCCAAGTACGGCGTGGCGTCGATCGCCCTCAAGAGCGCCACGAAGAACGCGGCGGTGGACTGATCATGACCACCGCTTCCGTCACCGCGGGCACGTCCCGCACCGACGCCCCGCCTCCTGAGCCGCGGATCGTGCCCATCCGGCACTGGGGCCGCTGGATCGCGGCGCTCGCCGCCCTGCTGGCCGTCGGCGGCCTCTTCGGCTCGCTCGCGCGCAACGCCAACCTGCACTGGGACATCGTCGGGGACTACCTCTTCGAGGGGCTGATCTTCGACGGCCTGGCCACCACCCTGTGGCTGACCGTGGCCGCCATGGCCCTCGGCCTGGTTCTGGGCACGCTGCTCGCCGTGCTCCGCCTGTCGCGGAACCCGGTGCTGTACGGCCTGTCGACGCTGTTCGTCTGGTTCTTCCGTGGCACACCGCTGCTCGTCCAGATCATCTTCTGGGGGTACGCCGCCGCCCTCTACAAGAAGGTGCTGATCGGCATCCCGTTCACCGACATCACCTTTTTCAGCGGGGACACCAACGCCCTTCTCACCCCCTCGGTCGCCGCACTGCTGGCACTGGGTCTCAACGAGGCCGCCTATGCGAGCGAGATCGTGCGCGCGGGTATCCAGTCCGTCGATCCGGGACAGACCGAGGCCGCCCACTCGCTCGGCATGCGGCCTGCCCTCACCATGCGCCGGATCGTGCTGCCGCAGGCGATGCGCGTGATCATCCCGCCGATGGGCAACGAGACCATCAACATGCTCAAGATGACCGCGCTGGTCTCGGTGATCGCCGCTCATGACCTGATGTCGAACATCCAGGACGTGTACGCGCAGAACTATCAGGTCATCCCGATGCTCACGGTCGCCAGCCTCTGGTACCTGGTCCTGGTCAGTCTGCTGAGCCTGCCTCAGGCCTGGCTGGAGCGCCGTTACGGCCGCGGGCAGTCCGCCGGCCGGGTGTCACCGCTGGCCCGCCTGGTCTCCGGCGGTCTCCTCGCCCGCAAGCCCGCGACCGCCCAGCCCGAAACGAACGAGACCGCGAAGGATCCGGCATGACCACCGCCTCACCGACCGCGCACGGCGCCACGCCGACCACGGCCGAGCCGATGGTGCGCGCCGAGGGTGTGCGCAAGAGCTTCGGCCGCCTGGAGGTGCTCAAGGGCATCGACCTGACCGTGGAACCCGGTCAGGTGTGCTGCCTGCTCGGCCCCTCCGGATCGGGCAAGTCGACCTTCCTGCGCTGCATCAACCACCTCGAGAAGATCGACGGCGGCCGTCTCACCGTGGCCGGGGTGCCCGTCGGCTACCGCGAACGCGGCGGCGACCTGTACGAACTGCGCGAACGCGAGGTGGCCGAGCACCGGCGCTCCATCGGCATGGTGTTCCAGCGCTTCAACCTCTTCCCGCATCTGACCGCCCTGGAGAACGTGACCGAGGCGCCCGTACGGGTGGCACGTCGTCAGCGGGCACAGGTCCGCGAGGAGGCGATGGAGCTGCTGGACCGTGTCGGCCTCGCCGACCGGGCGCAGCATCACCCCGCGCAGTTGTCCGGCGGCCAGCAACAGCGTGTCGCGATCGCCCGGGCACTGGCCATGAAGCCGCGGCTCATGCTGTTCGACGAGCCGACCTCCGCACTCGATCCGGAGCTGGTGGGTGACGTGCTGGACGTCATGCGGTCCCTCGCCGAGGACGGCATGACCATGGTGGTGGTCACCCATGAGATCGGCTTCGCCCGCGAGGTCGCCGACACCGCCGTCTTCATGGACGACGGAGTCGTGGTGGAAGCGGGCGATCCGCGGGACGTGCTGACCCGGCCCCAGCAGGAGCGCACCCGTGCCTTCCTGTCGAAGGTCTTGTGAGCGCCCCGGTCGCCGGCCGTCCCACCACGGACAGCCTCCTGGCGCACACCCGCACCTCCCTCCCCCGCTATCTGGACGAACTCGCGCAACTCGTGGCGGTGGACTCCGGCTCGTACAGCGCCGACGGCGTCAACCGCGTCGCCGACTGGGTGGAGGGCCGCATGCACGGACTCGGCTTCACCGTGCGGCGGCTGTCCGGTGGAACGCTGCCCACGGGGCAGGCCGCCGGAGACGTTCTCGTGGCGCGCCGGGCGGGTGCGCTCGCGCACGTGGACGGCGCGCGCCGCATTCTCC
>NZ_MUNH01000372.1:0-556 GCF_002154615.1 Streptomyces recifensis | reverse complement strand
CGAAGGTCTCGGCGAGCGGGGAGACCACGAACCGGCTGCGTGCCAGCGTGTCCGCGTCGAGCAGCCACCACCCCATGCTCCGCCCCACCTTTCGCCGTCCGGCGAAACAATAACGAGCACCCCGCGTGCGGCCGAGACTCCCCGCATGCCCAGCTACCGATCCCTGTTCCGCACTCCGGAGTTCACCCCGCTCTTCCTCGCCGCCGCAGCGCAGACCGCCGCTTCGACGATGGGCGGCCTCGCGCTCGGCACCCTCGTCTACCGGGCCACCGGCTCCCCGCTGCTCTCGGCGCTCAGCATGTTCGGCCCGGCCCTGGCGCAGGTCGTCGGCGCGACCTTCCTGCTCTCCGGCTCCGACCGCCTGCCCCCACGCACGGCGCTGTCCGCCATCGCGGCGGTCTTCGCGGCGGGCACGGCCTTCCAGGCGGTACCGGGACTGCCGCCCGGCGTACTCCTCGCCGTGGTCCTCCTGTCGGGCCTGGTGGCCGCGCTGGGCGGGGGCGTGCGCTGGGGGCTGCTGAACGAGATCCTCACCAAGGACGGCTATCTGCCCGGG
>NZ_MUNH01000371.1:0-4934 GCF_002154615.1 Streptomyces recifensis | reverse complement strand
TGTCCAGGGCGTCGCGGAGGAGGTCCTCGCGGGGCTGGCGGCCGATGGAGCCGACGGGGGCCGCGAACATCAGCACCTGCTGGTGCTTGTTGGCGGCGGCCCGCCAGCTGTCGGTGACCTGGAGCGGCTGGTGCGCCTGCCACCAGGCCACCGGCTGGCTGCCGTGGGGGCCCGGCTGGAGCACCGCGTGCAGCTGGCCGACGGCGAGCAGCACCGACCAGCCGTGCAGCACCGGGGGGACGGTGTCGAGCGCGGTCACCGGCATGAAGCCCTGCTCGATGAGGAGGGGGAGGAAGTCGTCCCCGCCCCCGGTGGCGCCGGGGCGCGCGATGGGCGCGGTCGGCTCGACGACGAGCGCCGGGTGCAACTCGCCCTCGATCAGCACCAGCCCGCTGGTCACGCCGAGTACGGCGGGCTCGGGCGTGGCCCGGTGGGGCTGCTCCGGCTCCTGGGGGGCCGCCTCGCCGCCGATGGAGCGGACGGCGCCCTGCAACTGCTCCTCGGTGACCTGCACGACCTGCGAGGGCAGACAGCCCGCGTGCGCGAAGGCGAGGACGGCGGTCTCGTCCCCGACGAACAGGACGGTGCTGGTGCGTTCCTGCTCGGAGTCCCCCGGAGTGCGGCAGGACGTGCAGTCGTAACTGCCCGGAGCGTTCGCTCCGGTGAGCAGCCGGTCGGCTTCTTCGTCGCCGATCTCGGCGCGTACGGCGTCACTGACGTCGAGCATGCGCGGCACGGTGGCTCCCTCGGGATGCGCGCGGTCGGCCGGGTGGCTCCCGGTCGCTGAGCCTTGGGATCGCGGGCTCATGCAGAAGACAACGGGCGTTCTGTGGTGGGAGTCACGCCCCAGGGGGAACGGAATCGAACCGGCCTGCGCGCAGGGTCACTTTCGACACGGAATCGGCCACTCACCGTCAACTCCGTACACGGTCAAGGAACTTGGAGGGGTGATGTGCATCACGGGCAGGTGCCGCTCATGGTCGACAAGTGCCGAAATAACCGTATGAAGTGGTTGGCCGGAAATCGCCGATACTGGCGGTAACCGCCAACTGGCCTGCCGGGACGAGGTGTTGTTGAAATGCGGCACCTGTCCTCCTTAGATTCCTTCGCCGTGTGCAACTAGCACCGCTCGGGTAGGTCCGCCGCCCGGCGCCGGGTCCGTCAGGGCCGCGGCACCGGTCACCGGTGGACGGGGCGGGCACGAGGAACCGCGGTCCGACGCGGCGAGACGTGCCCCGCCCAGGGGGAGCCCGGGTTCGTGGAGAGGGAACTGCATGACCGAGTGTGCCGATACGACCCGTTCGACCGCCCGTAAGGGCCGTACGACGGCCGCCCTCGCCGGGGCCGCGCTGCTCGCCCCGCTGGGGCTGCTGGCAGCCTCCGGAGAGGCGCAGGCGGCGGACAACGGGGTCTGGGACCGCATCGCCCAGTGCGAGAGCGGCGGCAACTGGCACATCAACACCGGCAACGGCTACTACGGCGGGCTCCAGTTCTCCGCCAGTACGTGGCGTGCCTACGGTGGCGGCGCCTACGCCGCCACCGCGGACCAGGCGTCGAGAAGCGCGCAGATCGCCGTGGCGTCCAAGGTCCAGCAGGCCCAGGGCTGGGGCGCCTGGCCCGTCTGCTCCGGCCGCGCCGGAGCCTACGGGTCCGCACCGTCCAGCGCCTCGGCGGGCGGCGGAACCGACAAGGGCGTGACGAAGAAGTCCGCTCCCGCCCGGTCCGCCCCGGCCCGGACCGCACCGACGCGATCCGCGCCGGCCCCGCAGCGCCCGGCGACGACCCACGCCGACCGGGGAGCCGGGCGTGGCGGCTACACCGTCCGGCAGGGCGACACGCTGAGCACCATCGCCGCCCGGCACGGGGTGAGCTGGCAGCGGGTCTATGAAGCCAACCGGTCGGTCATCGGGGCCGACCCCGATCTGATCGTGCCGGGGCAGCACCTCGCGCTCTGACGCGAGGCCCCGCCTCGACGGCCACGGCCGCCGCCCTCCGGAGGGCGGCGGCCGTTCGCATGTCCGTTCGTGCGGAGAACCCGTGAATTTCCTATGCGGCGTCAGCTCCGGCGCGCGTGCACCGTATTTCGTGGGAAAAATGTCACGGCCCCGTTCTTGGCCGGTTCCGGTGTGTGATCCGACCCATTACGAGCGTTAATCGGACCCCCTCGCGACCCGCACAGGAAAATTCTGTTCGATTACCCCGTGAAGGTGAACGGAAACCCCCATACGTGTGACGCAGTACGCGGGTTACGAGCATCGGGAGCTGTGACAGAAGTGTGACCGGGCGGCGCCCCGGAGGCCGTCGCGGCGGGTGCCTTCCGTAGTCGGCGCGGGCCGCCTAGCGTGGCCGCATGGCACAGATCCCCGCTCCGCCGCCGGAGCCGCAGGAGACCCTGGACAGCTATGTCGGCCTGGCCCCGGAGGACGCCGACCGGCGCGCCCGGAGCCGGGGCTGGCAGACGGTGCGGGCGCTGCCGCCCGGCGCGGTCATCACCATGGAGTACCGCACGGGCCGCCTCAATTTCGAGGTGAAGGACGGCCGGGTCGCCCGCGTCTGGAAGGGCTGACCCGGCCGTCAGGGGCGCGCGGCCTGCGAGGCCCCGCGCGGAAGCCGGTCCGGGTGCGGCGGACGCCGGCTGCCCGCCGGGGTGACCGGAGTGCGCTCGGAGCGGGCCGTGTGCGGGCCCGGCGCCAGATGGATCGGCGGCCGGGACCCCCGCGCCGACGTGACCGGCTCCCGCGCCGGTACGGACGGTTCGGCGGCCTTGGCCAGCGGCTGGAGCGCCACCGGGGCGAGCGGCGCGGCCGGCGCGGGCGCGGTCCGCCGCCGGCGGGCGCGCAGCCGGTCCCGCAGCGCGAACAGCGCGTTCTCCGCGCGCGAGATCAGCGGCTCGAACCAGGGGAGCGCCAGCAGGATCAGCAGCCCGGCGGCCCAGCCCAGCAGCACGTCGCTCAGCCAGTGCGTACCGAGGTAGACGGTGGTGAGGCCGACGCCGAGCGAGGTGATCGCCGAGAGGGCGGACAGCCAGCGGCGCGCCCTGGCCGTGGAGGCCAGATACGCCAGGATGCCCCAGGTCACGACCGCGTTGGCGGTGTGACCCGAGGGAAATATGTCTCCGCCCAGGCCCATCTCGTTCGAGCCGATCACGGTGGCGTAGTGCGGGCCGAGCCGGCCCATGCCGAGCTTGGCGGCGCCGACCGTGATGTTCAGCAGCAGCAGCGAGGCGGCCAGGGTCAGCAGCGGACGGACCGTGTGCTGTCGCCAGGAGCGCCAGCCGAGCCAGGCCGCGACCATCACCGCGGTGGGGCCGCGCTGGCCGAGCACCACGTAGTAGTCGAGGAAGGCGTGGATGCCCGGCCACTGCTGGTAGGGGCGGAAGAACATGACCCGCCAGTCCAGCCGGACCAGCCAGGACGTGGTGATCACGGCCCACACGATCGCCAGGTAGAAGGCCAGGGTCGAGGAGAACAGCACGGCCCGGTGCCGCGACATACGCGGCACGTCGATATGGGCCGGCCGTTCCGGCTCACGGTCCAGCCTGGCGAACACCCGGTCCAGACGCCGGGTGAGCTTTCGTTCGGTACGCACCCAATCGACGTTACAGCGAGTGAGCTGTGTTCCCGGTCGGTACTGGGGCTTTGTGATGACGATGTGATGTGGGAAACCTCTCAGGAACCGCTTGAATTCCTGAACGTCTGCAATATCGCCGGATCGGCCCCCGTAATTGCCCCGGATCTCGCCGGGAGCGGTTTTATGGCGCTTTTAATTCGTTCACCGAAAGGTGGTCCGGTATTCGGCGGGCGCTCACCCGGTCCGCCGGGCCCCTCACGGCGGACCGGAGCCGTTCAGCCACCAGGCGCCGTACACCGCCGCACCGGCCGCCAGGGCGCCGACCAGCAGCGCGGCGCGGATCGGGCGGGCGCGGGCCAGCGCCTCGGCCAGGGGGAAGAGCAGGGGGAAGGCGGGCAGCAGCAGCCGGGGCTTGGAGCCGAAGTAGCTCGACGCGCACAGGGCCAACGCCAGCACAACTCCGCTGTGGACCAGCAGCGCGAGCGGCTGCCCCCGGCGCACCCCGGCCCCGTACAGCCACAGCAGCAGGACCACGCCGGCGATCAGGGCGACGCCCGCGAGGGCCGACGGGAACGCGGTGAGCATGCCGCCGACGAAGCGGGCGAAGGCATAGCCCCCGTCGAAGCCGTTGCGCCACCCCGCCTGGACATGGAGGTAGCCGAGCGGGCCGTCCCCGGTGCGGTGCCCCACCCACAGGACGTACGCGGCCGCGCCCAGCGGGGCCAGGGCGGCGCCCAGCACCCGGCGCCAGGCGGGGGCGCGCGGGCCGTCCGCGCTCCCCGTTCGCCCGAACGAGGCAGCGGCCGCGACCCACACCGCGGCGACCACCGCCGCGCCCACCGGCCGGGTCAGCCCCGCGAGCGCTGCCAGCAGCCCGGCCGTCACCCAGCGCCCCGACACCACGGCGAACAGCGCCCAGGCGGCCAGCGCGGTGAACAGGGACTCGCTGTACGCCATCGACTGCACGACCCCGACCGGCAGCACCGCCCACAGCAGCACCGCGCACACCCCGGCCCGCGCCCCGTACAGCCGGTCCGCCAGCGCGAAGATCCCGCCGGCCGCCGCCAGCGAGGCCAGGGCGGAGACGACGAGCCCCGCGTCCGCGTACGACAGCGGGGTCAGCGCGTGCAGCAGCCGCTCCAGCCAGGGCAGGAGGGGGAAGAAGGCGAGGTCGGAGTGGACGTCGCCGCCCGGCAGCCGGACCTCGTGGCCGTAGCCCGCACCGGCGACCCGCGCGTACCAGAGGGAGTCCCAGCGGGCGGAGAGCAGCTTGTGCGCGCTCGTGCCGCGCGCCGCGCTCCACCCGGCCAGCACGGCCAGCCCCAGGGCCCGGACCCCCGCGTACCCCAGGAGCGCCGGGAGGG
>NZ_MUNH01000370.1:0-3440 GCF_002154615.1 Streptomyces recifensis | reverse complement strand
ATCCGTGGGAGCGCGGCGGACCCTCCGCCGCGCTCCCACGGATACGGGCCCCGGCGGGCGCCGGTTCAGCCCCGGCCGGGTACGGGCAGCGCCGAGGCCGGTATCACCAGGTCCGCCCGGTCCCGCGTGGTGGCGATCAGGTCGGCGTTGCGCTGGTCGGTGCCGAGCACCCAGGCCACCGCCGCCGCGTGCTCCTTGCCGAACTCCACGTGCCGGGCCACCAGCCGCCGCACCCGCTCCGGCTCGTCCACCTCGCAGTACCAGACCTCGTCCAGCAGCGGCCGTACCCCGGCCCACGAACCCTCGCGCAGCAGCAGGTAGTTGCCCTCGGTCACCACCAGCCGGGCCGACGGCGGCACCGGGATCGAGCCCGCCACCGGCTGCTCCAGGTCCCGCTCGAAGGCGGGCGCGTACACCACCTCGTCCGCGTCGGCGGGGGTCTCGCGCAGCCGCCGCAGCAGCGCCGCGTACCCGGCCGCGTCGAAGGTGTCCGGGGCGCCCTTGCGGTCCCGGCGGCCCAGCCGGTCCAGCTCGGCGTCGGCCAGGTGGAAACCGTCCATCGGGACGTGTGCCACCCAGGGCGCGCCGTCCGCGTTCAGCGCGCGTACGAGGTGTCCGGCGAGAGTCGTCTTGCCCGCGCCCGGACCGCCCGCGATGCCGAGGATCGCGCGCTGTCCGTCCTCGGCCAGGCCGCGGGCGCGGAGGAGAAGATCGTCGAAGGTCGGCGGCATGCAGCGAAGTGTGCCACCGGGCGTGCGCGGGACGGCCGCCGGGCGCCCCCATTTCCGCTCGCGACGCGTGATCGCCGCGCCCGATCCGGGGAAGGGAGCAGGGTATGACTCAGCTCGGACTGCCCGACACCATCCAGGCGTGCCTGTTCGACCTCGACGGAGTGGTCACCAAGACGGCCGTCGTGCACGCCGCCGCCTGGAAGGAGACCTTCGACGCCTTCCTCCGGGACCACGAGGGCCCGGACGCGCGGCCGTTCGACGAGGTCGCCGACTACGACGAGTACGTGGACGGCCGCCCCCGCGCCGACGGCGTCCGCTCCTTCCTGAAGTCCCGCGGGATCGAGCTCCCCGAGGGCGGCCCCGACGACCCGCCGGACGCCGGCACCGTGCAGGGCCTCGGCAACCGCAAGAACGAGCTGCTCCTGGAGAAGATCCGCACCGACGGCGTCGAGCCGTACGAGGGCACGCTGCGCTATCTGGCCGCCGTGCGCGCGGCCGGCCTGGCCACCGCCGTCGTCTCCTCCAGCGCCAACTGCCGGGACGTGCTCCGCTCGATCGACGCCGAGGACCTCTTCGACGTACGGATCGACGGCGTGGTGGCCGCCGAACGGCACCTGCCGGGCAAGCCGAAACCCGACACCTTCCTGGCCGCCGCGGAGGACCTCGGCGTACCCCCGGAGCGGGCCGCCGTATACGAGGACGCGCTCGCCGGGATGGACGCGGGCCGGGCCGGAGGCTTCGGATACGTGGTCGGGCTGGACCGCACGGGGCAGGCCGACGCGCTGTATGCGCACGGCGCGCATATCGTCGTGAAAGACCTCGCCGAGCTGGGAGGGACGCAGTGATCACTGAGCGGGCGTACACGGTCGAGCCCTGGCACGTGCGCGAGACCACCCTCGATCTGGACGTGCTCGCCCAGAGCGAGTCGGTGTTCGCGCTGTCCAACGGGCACGTCGGCTGGCGCGGCAACCTCGACGAGGGCGAGCCGCACGGTCTGCCCGGCAGCTATCTCAACGGCGTGCACGAGGTGCACCCGCTGCCGTACGCCGAGGCCGGCTACGGCTACCCGGAGTCCGGGCAGAGCGTCATCGACGTCACCAACGGCAAGATCCTGCGCCTGCTGGTGGACGACGAACCCTTCGACCTGCGCTACGGCCGCCTGGTCTCCCACGAACGCGTCCTCGACATGCGGCGCGGGGTGCTGGAACGCACCTGTGAGTGGACCTCCCCGGCCGGCTCCACGGTCCGGGTGCGCTCCACCCGGCTGGTCTCCCTCACCCAGCGCGCGGTGGCCGCCGTCGCCTACGAGGTGGAGGCCGTGGGCCGCCCCAGCCGTGTCGTGATCCAGTCCGAGCTGGTCGCCAACGAGAGCCTGCCGGAGCCCAACGGCGACCCGCGTGCCGCGATGAGCCTGCGCTCGCCGCTGGAGCAGGAGGACGGCTTCGCCTCGGGCGAGCGGCTGCGGCTGGTGCACCGCACCAAGCGCAGCGGCCTCAGGGTCGCGGTCGGCGCGGACCACGTCGTCACCGGGCCCGGCCGCACCACCAGCCGCAGCGAGAGCGGCATCGACGTCGCCCGGCTCACCGTCACCTCCGTACTGGAGCCCGGCCACACCCTGCGGGTGGAGAAACTGGTCGCGCACGGCTGGTCCGGCACCCGCTCGCTGCCCGCCATGGCCGACCAGGTGGACGCCGCCCTAGCGGCCGCCTCCCACGACGGCTGGGAAGGGCTGCTGGCCGCCCAGCGGGAGTGCCTGGACGACTTCTGGGCCCGCGCCGACGTCGAGGTGCACGGCGACGAGGAGATCCAGCAGGCCGTACGCTTCGCCCTCTTCCACGTCTACCAGGCCGGCGCCCGCGCCGAGCAGCGCGCCATCCCCGCCAAGGGCCTCACCGGCTCCGGGTACGACGGGCACGCGTTCTGGGACACCGAGATGTTCGTGCTGCCCCTGCTCACCCACACCGCGCCCCACGCCGTGGCCGAGGCGCTCCGCTGGCGCCACAACACCCTGGACGCCGCCCGCGAACGCGCCGCCCAGCTGGGGCTCGGCGGTGCCGCCTTCCCCTGGCGGACCATCGAGGGCTCGGAGGGCTCCGCCTACTGGCCCGCGGGCACCGCCGCCTTCCACGTGAACGCCGGCATCGCCGACGCGGTCGTGCGCTACGTGGAGGCCACCGGTGACCTCCGCTTCGAACGCGAGGTGGGCCTGGAGCTGCTGGTGGAGACCGCCCGGCTGTGGCGCTCGCTGGGCCACCACGACCACCGCGGGGCCTTCCACATCGACGGAGTCACCGGGCCTGACGAGTACAGCGCGGTCGCCGACGACAACACGTACACCAACCTGATGGCGCGGCAGAACCTGCTCGCGGCCGCCGACGCCGTGGAGCGCTACCCCGAGGAGGCGCATCGGCTCGGCACCGACGAGGAGGAGAGCGCGGCCTGGCGGGACGCGGCCGAGGCGATGAACATCCCCTACAACGACGAACTCGGCGTCCACGAGCAGAACGCCGGCTTCACCCGCTACCAGCGCTGGGACTTCGCCGGGACCCGCCCCGAGCAGTACCCCCTGCTGCTGAACTTCCCGTACTTCGACCTCTACCGCAAACAGGTCGTCAAGCAGGCCGACCTGGTCCTGGCCATGTACACCTGCCCCTCCTACTTCGACGACGAGCAGGTGGCCCGGAACTTCGCCTACTACGAGCCGCTGAC
>NZ_MUNH01000369.1:0-8143 GCF_002154615.1 Streptomyces recifensis | reverse complement strand
CACCAGCTCCAGCCGGGCGGAGGCAACCGGCTCGTCCCCGGCCAGCGCGACCACGGCGTGGACCGTACCCGGGCCGGCCGTGAGCCGGGCCAGCAGATGGTCCCGCAGGGCGGTGCCGTCGGTACCGAACACCCTCTCGTGCACCGCCACCACCAGGTCCACGCCGGCCGCGTCGGCGGCCCGGACCAGGCGGACACCGTCCGGGAGCCGTTCCTCCAGGGTGAGGTCCGCGATCTCGCCGATCATCAGCGTCTCGGGCTCATCCGCTGAAAACCCGGCCGCGATCAGGCGCTCGCCCAGATCCGCCGGCCCGTCGTGGCCGTAGAGCTTCCATTCGAAGTCCAGGCCCAGGTCCCTGAAATACGCGATCTGCTCCGCGATCGCGCGATCGGCTCCGGTCGCGTCGAGACCGGACCAGACGACGCCGTTCCAGCCCTGCTCGCCCGCCACCTGGCGCACCACGGCACCTGCCCGCTCGATCCGGGCGCCGGGCGTGTCGGGGCGGGCGTTCCGCCGCGTCTCGAGGTCGTAGCGGGCGAGTACCGCGGCGTGATCCATGCGGTCACTCCAGCATCCGGGCCGGGGCCGGGCAACGGGATTACCCCGGACCAGCCGCGCGGTCAGCCGAGTTCGAGCGTGGCGATGCCGAATACCCGCTCGGTGGCGTGCTCGCGCACCGGGCCGGTGTACATACGGGCGGTCTCGAAGGAGGGCGTGAGCCCCGCCGCGAGGGCCATCTCGACGCCCGCCTTGCTCGGCTCGGGTACGTCGATGGCGATCTGCCGGCCGGTGTGGTCGGCGGTGAGGGCGGCGAACAGGGCGCGCGCGTCCTCGGGGGTGTCGGCGAAGAGGGGGCCGATGCGCAGGCTGTCCGCGCCGGGGCGGATCACGCCGTAGCCGGTGAGGTGCTCGCCGTCATGGCGCACGTAGGTGTGGTGGCCGGGTGCGGTGAGCCACTCGGCGAGGAAGCGGGGGCGGTCGGCCGGGGTGCAGGCGCTGTCGTAGCGGGTGATGGCGTCGAGGTCGCCGGGCTGGGCGTGGCGGACGCCGGTGGGCGGTTCGGCCGCCGGGGCGGGGCCGGTGTAGCGGGCGGTGCGGTGGGCGAGTTCGAACCCGGAGCGGCGGTAGTTGTCCTGTTGGTCGACGACGCCGTCCAGGCCGACGGTGCGCTCGCCCGCGTGGGCGAGCCCGGTCTTCCAGGTGGTGAGGCCGTAGCCGTGGCCGCGCAGGTCGGGGCGGACGAGGTAGCAGCCGAGGAAGGCGTACTCCGTGCCGTAGTTGACGACGGAGATCGCGGACACCGGCTCGCCGTCGATACGGCCGAGGAAGAAGCCCTCGGGGTCCTGGGCGAAGAAGGCGGGGCCGTCGGAGAGTCCCGGATTCCAGCCTTCGGCCGCCGCCCAGCCGCTGATCACCGGCCAGTCGTCCAGGGTGGCCTGCGTGACGGTGAACTCCTGGGGGGCCGGTGACGTCATCGCTGCGCTCCGTTTCCGGGGTGTCGGGGGGTCGCTCGCGCCGCATCCTTCCCGATCGGGCGGCCCCGCGTCACGCCGGGACCGCGCGGGGCCCTGCCCGTACCGGGCGCAGGCACTACAAAGGCCCCACCGAGTGGTGCTGGGTCGGTGGGGCCGTGCGGTGGAGCGGGATCAGACCATGCTGCCCGGGCGGTAACGCCGGTACAGGGCCGCGCCCGCCACCAGGAAGGCCGCGCTGCCGGCCAGTGCCGGGGCGGCGAAGTCCGCTCCGGTGTGCGCCAGGCTGGGCGGCGTCACGTGGGTGGGCGGCACCACGGTCTTCGGGGGCGCCGGAGGCTGGTGCTTCGGCGGGGCAGGGGGCTGGTGCTTGGGCGGCGCCACGGGCGGCGGGGTCGGTGCCTCGGAGTGGTTCTCGCAGTGGTTGCCGAAGGCCGGGTTGAGGGCGCCGACGACGTCCACGCTGTTGCCGCAGGCGTTCACCGGGATGTCCACCGGCAGCTGGATGCCGTTGCCGGAGAGCACACCGGGCGAGCCCTCGGTGACGCTGTGCGCCGTGGCACCGCCACCCCCCACGTTGCCGGCCCTGGTGCCGCCGGCCTTGCTGCCACCGGTACTGCTGCCCCCGGCCTTGCTGCCGGAGCCGCCGTTGCTCACCGCGCCGCCGCCGCTGTCGGAGCCGGTGTTCGCGCAGGAGTTGCCGAAGGCCGGGTTGAGGAGCCCGACCACGTCGACGCTGTTGCCGCACGCGTTCAGCGGGACGCTGACCGGGGCCTGGACGGTGTTGCCGGAGAGCACACCGGGCGAGCCGACAGCGGCGCCGTCGGCGGTGGCACCACCAGCCGCGAAAGCGGCGGAGACGGGCATGGCCATGGCCATCGCACCGGAGGCGGCGGCGACGCCGATCACACCGTTTCGGGTAGCCCGTTTCATAGGTTCCCTGCCTTCCAGAAGTCGTAGCGGGCAGTCACCCGCACCACATAGAACGCGTACGGACCGTTCGGGTTATGGCCTGTGCGGCTTTCACCCGTTCGGGGGGCACGATCGTTCGAAACACCCGTCAAGCCGTGGTCGCGCCGGCCATGCGGATAGGTGGACCGTTCACCCGGCCGGAGGAGGTGGCACCGGCGGCGCCGGACCGGAGGTGACGCCCGGACGGCCGGGAGGCGACCGGTGCGGGGCCCGCTTATGGTGAGGACGGTGCCCCCCTGTTCAGGGCGGTGGCGCCCTGGGAGGCGAGCGATGCCGGCCAAGGTGAAGCAGCAGTCCAGACGGTCCGCGGTACGGCGCGGGGCGGGTGCGGGTGTGCTCGCCCTGGCGCTGGTCGGTGCGAGCGTGCCCGCGGCGGCGTCCGCCGAGTCCCGGTCCGACCAGGCCGACCGGCCGGGCATGACCCGCTTCTACGAACAGAAGGTCGCCTGGGGCCGCTGCGCCGGCCCGGACATGCCGAGGGATCTCCAGTGCGGCAAGGTGACCGTCCCCCTGGACTACGCGCACCCCGGGGCGGGCACGCTCGATCTGGCGCTGGCCCGTTACCGCGCGACCGGCTACGGGCATCGCGCGGCGCTCCTGAACTTCGGCGGACCCGGCGCCTCGGGCGTGAACCAGCTCGCGGCCGGCGGCAAGGAGTTCATGGACCTCACCAACGGTTCCGACGTGGTCTCCTTCGACCCGCGCGGGGTCGGCCGTTCCTCCCCCGTGAGCTGCGGCGTCGGCGAGGAATCCCCGTCGGACTCGTCGGACTCCTCCGGTTCGGACGCCGGTGCCGACATCAGCAGTCCGCAGCGGCTCATGACCTTGCTCCGGCAGTCCGCGGAGCTGTGCGCCAAGCACTCCGGGCCGGTGCTGGGGCACATAGGCACCGTGAACGCGGCCCGCGACATGGACGTCATCCGCCAGGCCCTGGGCCAGAAGAAACTGGACTACCTGGGCTTCTCCTACGGCACCCGGCTCGGCGCGGTGTACGCGGCGCAGTTCCCGCACAAGGTCGGCAGGATGGTCCTGGACGGAGTCGACACGCTGACCGAACCGCTGTCGGAGCAAGGGGTGGCGGGCGCCCAGGGGCAGCAGACGGCACTGGAGGGTTTCCTGGACTGGTGCGTGACGGACATGGGGTGTCCGTTCGGACAGGACCGGCGGTCGGCGGACGACCAGGTCGTCCGGCTCGTGCGCTCGCTGGACGCGAATCCCGTACCGACCGACTTCGGTGGCACCTTCTCCGGGCAGGACCTGGTCGGCGCCGTCGGGCAGGGCCTGTACAGCAAGGAGCTGTGGCCCTCGCTGGAGCGGGCGCTCGCCGCGCTGGTGGAGGACGGGGACGCGCGCCGGGTGCTCAGCTTCGCCTCGGGCGGCTTCGGGCTGCCGATGCGGGCGAACGGGCCGGGGGCCGGGAAGAACCAGGGCGGGCTGACCGATCCCGGACGGGTGCCGATCGACAACCTCACGGCCGCGCTGCTGGCGGTCAACTGTGCCGACGACCCGGACCGGCCGACCGCCGCCCGCCTCACCAAGGACCTCACCGACCTGCGCGCCTCCTACGACGCCGCGTCCCCGGTCTTCGGCCGCTACCGGCTCACCCAGTTGCTGATGTGCTACGGCCGCCCGAAGGGCACCGACTACATCAGGGACTCGGTGAAGGACGTGCCGTCCTCGCGGATGCTGCTGGTCGGCACGCGCGGCGACCCGGCGACGCCGTACCGCTGGGCCGAGGAGACGGCACGGCGGCTGGGCTCCTCGGCGGTGGTGCTCGACAACAAGGGCGACGGGCACACCGGCTACGCCTCCTCCAAGTGCGTGCACCGCAAGGTCGACGACTTCCTGATGTACGGCACGCTGCCGCCTGACCGCAGCTCCTGCCCGGCCGACGGGAAGGCGTGGAGCTCGACCGTGTCGACGGACCCGTGAGTCCCGGACGCAGGGTGACGCCGCAACTGCGGGGTCATGTCCGGCGTCACACTGGGTAGGCGCGGCCCCAGCCCGCCGACCGGACCCGATCGTGACAGGGGGACCCCTTCATGCGTATCCGTACCGTCCACACCGTGCCCGTCCTCGCCGCCTCCGCCGCGCTGCTGCTGGCCGCCGCCCCCGGCCAGGCGGCCCCGCAGCACCAGGCCGCGCCCGCCCGGTGCGCCGCGAAGGCGCTCGACATCCACGCCAAGGCGGTGAAGGGACGGACGACCGTCGTCCGCTTCTCGGTGACCAACTCCGGCTCGCGCGCGTGTCTCGTGGACCGGTTCCCGACGATCACCTTCGGCGAGCTGGACGGCGCCGCGCTGCCGACGCCCGAGGGCGGCCGGGGCACCTACCGGCTGGACGCCGGCAGGACGGCCTACGGGGCGGTGCGCACCATCGGCGACC
Source organism: Streptomyces recifensis (assembly GCF_002154615.1). Lineage (NCBI taxonomy): Bacteria > Bacillati > Actinomycetota > Actinomycetes > Kitasatosporales > Streptomycetaceae > Streptomyces > Streptomyces recifensis. The sequence continues at coordinate 3,314 of NZ_MUNH01000369.1, read as the reverse complement.
CCTCCGACCCGGAGGCGCGGCGCTCCCCCTCGGTCGGGGTGTCGGCCTCGGCGTCCCAGTACGGCCGTGACTTCTCGGCCGCGCGCCTCGGCACCGGCCGGGAGGTCCGCGTCTGGGAGCCGGTGACGACGTGGTGGCAGCCGACCCGCGCGAAGGCCGACAAGGCGATCGGACTCGGCTGAGGCGCAGGGAACAGGTGAACGGCGAACGCACGGCCGAGCGCCATGCCGGAGTCCACGCCTATGGGCCAAGTCTCGTACGCGGCCTACGACTTGAGCGGCGCGGCGCTTAGCCTCGGGGACCGCGCGAACCACTCCCCGAAGACTCTGGCATATGCCAGAAGCACCCCCGTATCGTGTGTTGCCAAATCCCTTACGGGGCGTCGCGGGCTGTGCCACAGTCGTAGCGCTCCCTTAGTTCCCCTGGCCCTACCGTCCCCTCGGAGTGCGTCATGCCGCCCCCAGTCTCCGCGGACCGCCCGCCCGCCGGGCATCCCGAGGGCGCGCCGTCCGGCCAGGTCGGCCGGGCGGAGTGGGGCCTGCTCACCGACGAGGCCGACTGGTCGGTGGAGCTCTACCGCATCCTGGGTCTGGACCCGTCCGCGCCGGCGCTCACCCTGGACGAACTCCCGGCGCTGGTCCACGAGGAGGACCGGCCCCGCCTCACCGCGATGGTGACGGGCTGCCTGGTGGACGCCCGGCCGATCGACGGCGAGTTCCGCGTACGGCGACCCGACGACTCGGTACGGACCGTGCACATGAGGGGTGAACCGGTGCTGGGCACGGACGGCGACGCCGTCTCCATGTGGGCCCTGATCCGGGACGTGAGCGAACTCCAGTGGCACGCACCGCCGTCGGGCACGGCCCCGGAACCGCCTCCGGCTCGCCGGCCCCCGCTTCAGGGGCCGCCGGCGCTCGACCTCGCGGTACACCACCCGGTCGGCGCACCGCCGGTCACGGCGGCGGCCGACTGGTGCGATGTGCTGGAACTACCCGATGGCGCGGCCCTGTTGAACGTCGGTCACCTCACCGGCCCGGCCCCCGCCACCCTGCTCGGCGCCGTGCACGGCCTGGCTCTGGCGGGCGTCCGACCCGCTCAACTGCTCTCGATACTGGGTCAGCTGGGAACCACCACCTCCTTGCGCGGTGCGGTCTGCTGCCGTTACGAGCCGCAGAACCGTAACTTCGCCTGGGCCCGGTCCGGGCGCCCCGTCCCGCTGCTGTTCCGCGAGGGGACGGGGCGCCGGCTCACCGCACCGGACGACCCGCCACCGGGTACGGACTCCCCCTACGGGCAGGCCGAACTGGCCCTGCGGCCGGGCGACTTGCTGGTGCTGCACACCGACCGGCTGAGCGAGCCGGACGTGACGCGCCTCCTTGGTCTCGCCCCACGGCTGAGCACGGCCCGTACCGCGCGGGAGTGCGTGCGGTTGCTGGCCGGGGAGCTGGGCGCGGGGCAGCACGGCGACGCCTGTGTGCTCGTCGCCAGGGTCTCCGGGTAGCGCGGACCTCCGTTACGCCGGTGCCGCGCCCGTGTTGCGGCTCCGCGGCTTGGGCAGGGCCTGCCTGATCTCCTCGCGCAGTTCACCGACCTTCGGGTAGCTCGCGTACTCGGCCGTGAGCCGGTACATCTCGCGCAGCCGGTCCCAGGTGCGACGGGAGGAGTTGGCTCCCATCGCCATCAGCGCCAACCGGGCGTACCGGTCCGCCTGTTCGGGGTCGTCCGCGATGAAGCAGGCCGAGGCCATGGAGAGATGGTCGAAGATCTTCGACCGCTCCCGCCCGTCGGTCCTGAGGGCCAGCGCCTTCTGGGCGTAGTGCTGGGCGTGCACGGCCGCGCTCGGGTCGTGCTCGGCGAGCGTGCGGTAGGCGAGGGCCTGCATGCCGTACAGATCCTCGTCCTTGAAGGTCTGCATCCAGTCCGGCTGCCGGGTGTCCTGGCGGTCGGAGACGAACAGGTCCTCGGCCTGGCCGAGGGTACGGCGCATCGCCTGTCCCCGGCCCATGGCGGCCTGCGCCCACGCCTCGATGGTATGGAACATGGCCTTGGTTCTGGGCTGCAGTTCCTCCCCCGAGCCGGACTGGGCCAGCTTCATCAGGTCCATGGCGTCGTCCGGGCGACCGAGATGGACCATCTGGCGGGCCGCCCGCGACAACGCCTCCCCGGCACGGGGCCGGTCGCCGCCCTCGTGCGCGGCGTGCGTGGCGATGACGAAGTACTTCTGCGCCGTGGGCTCCAGACCCACGTCGTGGGACATCCAGCCCGCCAGGACCGCGAGGTTGGCGGCGACGCCCCACAGGCGCCGCTGGAGCTGGGGTGGATGGTGGTAGGCGAGCATGCCGCCCACCTCGTTGAGCTGGCCCACGACCGCCTTGCGCTGGAGGCCGCCGCCACGGGCGGCGTCCCAGGCCCGGAACACCTTGACCGAGCCCTCCAGTTCCTCGACCTCCTGGGACCCGATGGGGGCCGCCTCGTAGCGGTCGAATCCGGCGGGTTCCGCGTGCAGTGGATTGTCGAGGACGGGGGCGTCGGCCCGGAGCGTGGGGTCGGTGTGCAACCAGTCGTGCATGGCGCTGCTGAGTGTGGCTCCCGCGGCGAGCGCGGCACCCGCGCCCACCAAGCCGCGTCGGTTGAGCATGAGGTCCATTCCCGTGAATTCGGTGAGGACCGCGGCGGTTCGTTCGGGCGCCCACAGCACGCCGTCGGGATCTTCGCTCTTCCCGGCGCCCTGCCGTTTTCCCGCACGCCCGTGCCGTACCAGACCGAGGTCCTCCATGGTCACGACACGGCCGAGACGCTCGGTGAACAGGGCCGCCAGCACCCTCGGCACCGGATCGCGCGGGATCTCTCCCATGTCGATCCAACGCCGTACTCGCGAGGTGTCCGTCGACAGTTGGGGATGGCCCATGGCCGCCGCCTGCCGGTTGACCAGTCGCGCGAGTTCGCCCTTGGACCAGCCGGCCATGCCGAACAGGTCCGCAAAGCGGGTGTTGGGTTGTCCGCTCACGTCAAGCCCCCAGGTTCTCGGCTGAGTTGACAGTAGCCCCGTGCAAGTTGCCGGGCGACTATTCGCCAGGGTTCGCCAGGGTGCGCCAGATGGTGTGCCAGTGGACGTCGGGTGTCAGGTAGGAAAGCGCCACCCCGGCCCGGTCCTCCCAGGGGCACTCCCCAGGGTGTGCCTGGGAGGACCGGGCCGGGTGGGCGCGCAGCTCGTGACAAGCGACGCACAGGCAGGCACAGCAGGCACACGAAGGGATCTGTATCTCCCATGTACGCAGCATCGTCCTCCGTGTCCGCCCCGCCCCGGCCACCAC
>NZ_MUNH01000368.1:0-26366 GCF_002154615.1 Streptomyces recifensis | reverse complement strand
GGGTCGGCGTCACCGGTGAGCGGGGCCGGGTCGGCGTCACCGGTGAGCGGGACGGTGTCGGCGAGCGGGGGCTCGCTGGTCAGCGGCTCGGCGCCGGGTAGCGGGGGCTCGCTGGTCAGCGGGGCCTCCACACAGGCGCTCTCCGCGCTGAACGCGCAGTCGGCGGGCGTCTCCGCCTCGGGTTTCCACTGAGCGGGCAGGAACAGGTGAGCCGCTGCGGCCACGGGAGCCTCCTTGGTCACGGGGGGCGGGTGCGTTTTGCCGGATTACCCAGCCCTACCCAGACACACGGCTGCCACGCCCGCACGGGAGAGTGATCCACCGCTCGGGGGCCGGGCGATAGAGGGGGTGTGAGACTGTTCCGCCCCATGGGGGGCCACCGGGAGAGGGACGACGGTGCCCTGATGCGGGCCGTCGCGGGGGGCGACCAGGCGGCGCTCGCCGACCTGTACGACCGGCACGCGGGCTGGCTGCACGCCCGGCTGGCCCGGCGCTGCGCCGACCCGGAGGTGGTCCGGGAGGTGCTCCAGGACACCTTCGTCACGGTGTGGCGTTCGGCTTCCGGCCACCGGGGCGCGGAGGCGGGCGGCTGGCTGTGGACCATCGCCGCCCGGCGCCTGGTCGACGCCCGCCGCGCCCAGGAGCGCACCGCGCGGGTCGCGCCGGAGGCGGAGGCGGCGGCCGTGCCGTCCGCCGAGGACCGGGTGCTGGCCGGGCTGGAGTACGGCGATGTCGGCACCGCCCTGGACCGGATCTCCCCCGAGCTGCGCGAGGTGCTGCGCGCGACCGTGGTCGACGGCCTGACCACCCGCGAGACAGCCCGGCTGCTCGGTATACCCGAGGGCACCGTCAAGTCCCGCGCCCGGCGCGCCCGTACCGAACTGCGGGCCGCGCTGGCCCAGTTGAACCCGTCCCCGCTGGGAGGCCCGGCATGAGCAGGCAGTGGCACACGAGCGAGGCCCGGGCCGCCCGGTACGCCGACGGCTCCCTGCCGGAGCCGGACGCCTGGTCCCTGGAGAGGCACCTGGAGTCCTGCGCGGACTGCGCGTCCCGCGTCTCGGCGGCGGTACGGGCCACCGCGGCGGGGCCGGTGCTGACGGACGTACGGGCCGCGGTGCTGGCCTCCGCCGTACGAGAGGTTCCCGTGTCCCGGTTCGCCCGGCTGCTGTGGGCCGCGGGTCCCGCCGTGCGCGGGTCCTGGTCGGCGGCGCTGCTGGTGGTGGCCGGGGCCGCGCTGCTGCTGGGTCAGTTCCGGGGCGCCCCGGAGGCGCGGACGCTGCTGCTGGCGCTCGCCCCGGTCGTGCCGGTGGCCGGGGTCGCGCTGTCCTACGGCCCGCACGCCGACCCGCTGCACGAGCTGGCCGCCTCCACACCGGGGGGCGGCCTCCGGCTGGCCCTGACCCGGACGGCGGCCGTGCTCGCCGTGAGCCTGCCGGTGCTGACCCTCACCGGGCTGCTGCTGCCCGCCTCCGGCGCACCGGCCGCCGCCGCGTGGCTGCTGCCGGGACTGGCGCTGACACTGGCCACCCTGGCGCTGGCCCCGCTCACCGGATTCCCCACCGCGTCCGCCGTGACGGCGGGCGGCTGGCTGTGCGCGGTGCTCGCGCCGTCGCCGGACGAGATCGGCGCCCGGCTGGCCCGGTGCCTCGACGGCGCCCCGGCCCAGTCGGCCTGGGCGGCCGCGGTCGCCCTGAGCGCCCTGCTGCTGGCGGCCCGCCGCACCGCGTACGACCGCACTTACTGAGCCTCAAGGAGATCCCTTGTCCATCCGCGTCACCGGGCTGCGTGTCCGGCATCGCAGAACCGTCGCCCTCGACTCCGTCGACCTGGAGCTGGGCACCGGCGTCCATGGCCTGCTCGGGCCGAACGGCGCCGGGAAGACCTCGCTGATCCGAGTGCTCGCCACCATGGCCCGCCCCTCGGCCGGCCGCGTGGAGCTGCTCGGCCGGGATAGCGCCGACCAGCGCGAGCGCTCCGAGATACGACGACAACTCGGCTACCTTCCACAGGAGTTCGGCTATTACCCGGCCTTCACCGTGCGGGAGTTCGTGGCGTACGTGGCCTGGCTGAAGGAGGTACCGGCGGACCGGGTCCCGGCCGCCGTGGAGCGTGCGGTGCGGCGGGTCGGTCTGGCCGACCGTGTCGACGCGAAGATCCGGACGCTGTCCGGCGGCATGGTCCGCCGGGTCGGCATCGCCCAGGCCGTCGTCAACGACCCCGGCCTGCTGCTGCTGGACGAACCCACCGCCGGGCTCGACCCCGAGCAGCGGGTGGAGTTCCGCGAGCTGCTCCGCGAACTGGGCACCTCCGCCACGGTGGTGGTCTCCACCCACCTGGTGGAGGACGTGGCCGCCGCGTGCACGGAGGTCACCCTCCTGGACGAGGGCCGGATCGCCTACCGGGGCACCCCCGCCTCCCTGACCCGGCTCGGGGAGACCTCCGACGGCCCCGGCGACCATCCGATCGAGCGCGGCTACACGACGGCGCTGCGGGCCCACCGTGCCACGGGTGCGCGGGAGACGGTGCGATGACCACCAGGGCAGCCACCACCACGGCCACGCCGAAGACCCGCGCCCCCCATCCCCTGCGCGCCGAGGCCGTCCGCGGTTTCGCCCCGCTCGCCGGGGCCGCCGTGCTGCTGACGCTCGGGGTGCTGCTGGCCGCCTCCGCCAAGAACTGGCAGGGCGGCTGGGCGGAGACCGCCGCCCTGACGCACGACGCCCTGCTGATCGCCCTGCCGCTGGCCGCCGCGGCCGGCTGCTGGCAGGGCGGCCGCGAGCGGCGGCGGCACACGGAGGAGCTGTGGGGTACGGCCGTGCGTGCGCCCCTCAGCCGGCTGCTGGCCTCCGCTCTGCCGGTCGCGCTCTGGGTGGCCGTCGGCTATCTCGTCGCCGTCGCCCTGGCGACCCTCGCCACCTGGCCGTACTCGGTGGGCGACCATCCGCACCTCGCCCGCGTGCCCGGGGACACGGCCGCACTGATGGCCGCGGCGCTGCTGGGACACATGGTGGGCCGGGCCGTGCCCACTCACCTCGCGGCCCCGCTGCTCGGGGTGGTCGGGTACGCGGGGCTCGGGATGGCGGCGCGCCAGAACGCCCTGGACGCGCTCGATCCCGCCGCGTTCACCGTGGCCGGCACGCGCCCGGTGTGGTGGCAGCCGCTCGCCATGGCCGTGTGGACGCTCGGCCTGGCCCTCGCCCTCATCCTGGCGCACGCGGCCCGGCAGCGGGCGACCGCCCTGCTGCCGCTGGCCGCAGCCCTGACCGCGGGCGCGCTGCTCGTGCAGGGCGGGAGCGGCCTGTGGCGGCCGGACCCGCTCGCCCACCGCCAGGTGTGCGACATCTCCACCACACCCGCCGTCTGCGTCAACGCCCGGTACGCGAGGATGCTCCCCGAGGTCCGCGTGGCCCTGGCCGGCGTCACCGGCAAGCTGCACGGCGTGCGCGGCCTCCCGGCGCGCTGGTCCGACCGGGGCACCGATCCACGCGCCGACGAAGCCCCGCTGCCGACGCTCGCGCCGTTCGGCTGGTCGGTCGTACGGGGGCGGCTGACCCATCCGGATCAGTACGCGTGGGAGGCGGTCGCCGCGCTGACCGGGCACGGCGAGTGCGAGAACCGGTCCGCGCCCGTGCCGCTCGCGGACGAGGCCGTGCAGGCGTACCTCGCACCGAACCCCTCCCAGAGCCGCTTCGACGCCCTCGACGCCAAGGGGAACGCGGCCGCCCGCGCCCACCTGCGGGAAAGTCTCGCCGCGCGGGCGAAGCTGGCCGGGATGGACGAGCGGCGGCGCCGGACCTGGCTGTCCGGGTACTTCGCGGCCCGCGCCGACTGCGCTCCCGAGGGGGTGCCGTCCCTGTGAGCACCCGCGGTCCCCTGCTCTACGCCCGCTCCCGCGCCCTCCTCCTGTCCCTGGCGGCCCTCGCCGCGACCACCGGCTTCGCCGTCTGGGCGGCCGGGGCCCTGGACGCCTACCTGGACCCCGACCGCCGGGTGCCGGTCGTCGCCCTCGCCCCGCTGCTGGCCGCCGCCGTGATCGGGGCGAGCCTGCACACGGCCTCGGACGAGCTGGACCGCACGGCCGTACGCCCCTGGTGGCGGCGCCGCCTGGTACACGTCCTCGCGCTCACCGCACTCGCCTCGGCCATGCTGTCGCCGGCGGTGGCCGGGCACGCGGACACGTTCGGGCCACCGGCGATGATCCGCAACACGCTGGGCTGCGTCGGAGTCACGGCCCTCGCCGCCGTCGTCCTCGGGGCCCGGCTGAGCTGGCTGCCCGCCTTCGGTTACGTGTCGGCCGTCTACCTGGCCTCCTCGGGCGCGCGCGGCCGGGCGGCCACGGTGTGGGCGTGGCCGGTGCAGCCGGGGGCACAGCCGGGTGCCTGGGCCGCCGCGCTGGCCGCCTTCGCGCTGGGCACCGTGCTGTATGTCGTCCGGGGCGCGCGTCCCGGCGGCTGACACCCCGTGGCCGGGACGCGCGGGGCGTCAGGCCGAGATGCCGTCGATCCGGGCGAGGGCGGCCTCCGCGCCGTAGGGCTGGAGGTAGGGGAGCCAGCGGGGGTCGCGGTGGCCGGTGCCGATGATGCGCCAGGCCAGGCCGGTGGGCGGGGCCGGCTGGTGGCGCAGGCGCCAGCCGAGTTCGACCAGGTGGCGGTCGGCCTTGACGTGGTTGCAGCGGCGGCAGGAGGCCACCACGTTGTCCCAGACGTGCTTGCCCCCGCGTGAGCGCGGGATGACGTGGTCGACGCTGGTTGCGACGCCACCGCAGTACGCGCACCGGCCCCCGTCCCGGGCGAACAGCGCGCGCCGGGTGAGTGGAACGGGCCCCCGGTAGGGAACCCGCACGAAACGCTTGAGCCGGACCACGCTGGGTGCGGGGACTGTGACGGACGCGCTGTGCAGATAGGCGCCGGATTCCTCGAGGGAGACGGCCTTGTTCTCCAGGACGAGGACGAGCGCGCGGCGGAGCGGTACGACGCCGAGGGGCTCGTACGACGCGTTGAGGACCAGGACATGCGGCACAGGGGCCTCCTTGGGCGTCGGCGGCGCGTGGCTCGCGCCGGGACGATCTGGTTCAGTCTCCCCTCATGCCTGCTCCGAGCGCCACCATGTGCCGGTAACGGGCTCGAAGTGTTTTCGACCACATGAGCGGCGCCGTCCGGTCCGCCCGGCCTGTTCAGGCGCGGGCGGGGCAGGGAGCCTCCGGAGAAGCGGCGAGTGGGCGCGCGATGCCCCGTTAGTGTGGTGGTCCTGTCCGCCCGGTGACCTTTCCGTGACCTTGCCCGCCCCCGCCGGCGCGGACCGCAGCACCATGGAGGTACCCGCCGTGTCCCTGCCCGTCGCCCTGCTGGCCGCCGGAGTCTCTCCGTCTCCCTCGCCATCGGGCTCGGACCCGGCCGTGCCCTCGCTCCAGGACGCCCAGGAGAACGCGGCGAACGCGGCGAGCTGGGTCGAGCAGAACTGGTCGACCTGGCTGGCGATGGGCCTGCAGATCCTGCTGATCGTGGTCATCGCCGTCGCGCTGCGCGCGGTCGTGCGCCGGGCCATCACCAAGCTGATCGAGCGGATGAACCGCACCGTGCAGGCGGTGGACCAGTCGCCGCTGGGCGGCCTGCTGGTCAACAACGAGCGGCGCCGTCAGCGCTCGGCCGCCATCGGCTCCGTACTGCGCTCCGTGGCCTCCTTCACCATCCTCGGCACGGCCGCCCTGATGGTGCTCTCCACCTTCAAGATCGACCTGGCCCCCCTGCTCGCCTCCGCCGGTGTCGCCGGTGTGGCGATCGGTTTCGGCGCCCGGAACCTGGTCACCGACTTCCTGTCCGGCGTCTTCATGATCATCGAGGACCAGTACGGCGTCGGTGACACCATCGACGCCGGGGTGGCGACCGGCGAGGTCGTCGAGGTCGGCCTCCGGGTGACCAAGCTGCGCGGCGACAACGGCGAGATCTGGTACGTCCGCAACGGCGAGGTCAAGCGCATCGGCAACCTCTCCCAGGGCTGGGCCACGGCGGGCGTGGACGTCACCGTCCGCGCCGACGAGGACCTGGACAAGGTCAAGTCCGTGCTGGACGAGGTCGCGGAGAAGATGGGCAAGGAGGAGCCGTGGAACGAGCTGCTCTGGAGCCCCATCGAGGTGCTGGGCCTGGACAGCGTGCTGATCGACTCCATGGTCATCCGGGTCTCCGCCAAGACCATGCCGGGCAAGTCGGTGGCGGTCGAGCGCGAGCTGCGCTGGCGGATCAAGCGGGCCTTCGACCGGGCGAGCATCCCGATCATCGGCGGTGCCACGGCCGTGGTCCCGCAGGACGAGACCCCCGACCCCTCGGCCGGCGTCGCCGCGCCCTCGGCGTTCAACAACGCCACCTCCCCGCAGTCCCTGGCCACCAACCCGCTCACCACGCCGAAGCCTCAGGTGAAGTAACGGCCCCCGGGCGCGCCCCCACGGTACGAACCGCGGGGGCGCGCGTCGTTGACGGACTCTCCCGCCTGCGCCTAGGTTCCTGCTGGCCGAGGAGCCCGTCGTACGCGAGGGAGTCGCCCGTGAGACTGACCGTGGTCGGCGGAGGTTCGACCTACACCCCGGAACTCGTCGACGGCTTCGCGCGATTGCGGGACACGCTGCCGGTGACCGAGCTGGTGCTGGTGGACCCGGCGGCGGACCGGCTGGAGCTGGTGGGCGGTCTGGCCCGCCGCATCTTCGCCCGGCAGGGCCATCCCGGCCGGGTGGTCACCACCTCCGACCTGGACGCCGGGGTGACGGGCGCGGACGCGGTACTGCTCCAGCTCCGGGTGGGCGGGCAGGCGGCGCGCGAGCGGGACGAGACCTGGCCGCTGGAGTGCGGGTGCCTGGGCCAGGAGACGACCGGCGCGGGCGGCCTCGCCAAGGCGCTGCGCACGGTCCCGGTGGTGCTGGACATCGCCGAGCGGGTCCGGCGGGCCAACCCGGACGCGTGGATCATCGACTTCACCAACCCGGTCGGCATCGTCACCCGCGCCCTGCTCCAGGAGGGCCACCGGGCGGTCGGCCTGTGCAACGTGGCGATCGGGCTCCAGCGGAAGTTCGCCGCCCTGCTCGGCACCGGGCCGGGCGAGGTCCACCTCGACCACGTCGGTCTCAACCACCTCACCTGGGAGACCGCCGTACGCCTCGGCGGCCCGGACGGCGAGGACGTGCTCCCCCGGCTGCTGGCCGAGCACGGGGACGCCGTCGCCGCCGACCTGCGGCTGCCGCGCCCGCTGCTGGAGCGGCTGGGCGCGATTCCGTCGTACTACCTGCGGTACTACTACCTGCACGACGAGGTGGTGGGCGAGCAGCGGGTGAAGCCCTCGCGGGCGGCCGAGGTCGCGGCGCTGGAGCGGGAGCTGCTGGCGATGTACGCCGACCCGGCGCTGGACGAGAAGCCCGCGCTGCTGGCCCGGCGCGGCGGGGCCTTCTACTCGGAGGCGGCCGTGGACGTCGCGGCGGCCCTGCTGGGCGGCGGGGGCAGCCCGTACCAGGTGGTGAACACGGTCAACGGGGGCACGCTGCCGTTCCTCCCCGACGACGCGGTGATCGAGGTGCCCGCGGCGGTCGGCCCGGCCGGGGCGAAACCGCTCCCGGTGCCGGGCGTCGACCCGCTGTTCGCCGGGCTGATGGCGAACGTGACGGCGTACGAGGAACTCGCGCTGGACGCGGCCCTGCGCGGCGGCCGGGACCGGGTGTTCCGGGCCCTGCTGGCGCATCCGCTGGTCGGCCAGTACGCGTACGCCGAGACGCTCACCGACCTCCTCCTCGCGCACAACCGGGAGCATCTGGCGTGGGCCTGACCGGGACCGTCCTCGCCGTCGACGCGGGCAACAGCAAGACCGACGTGGCCGTGGTCGACGCGGCCGGCGAGGTGCTGGCCACCGCGCGCGGCGGCGGCTTCCGGCCCCCGGTGGTGGGGGTGGAACGGGCGCTGGAGGCACTGGCCGAGCCGGTGGAGCGGGCGCTGGCCGAGGCGGGGGTGCCGTACGTCTCGCACGTCTCGGCTTGCCTCGCCAACGCCGATCTGCCGGTGGAGGAGGAGCAGTTGGCGGCGGCGGTGACCGCGCGGGCCTGGGGCGCGTCGGTGGAGGTGCGCAACGACACCTTCGCCGTCCTGCGCGCCGGGGTGGCCGAGCCGCGGGGCGTGGCCGTGGTGTGCGGGGCCGGCATCAACTGCGTCGGCATGCGCCCCGACGGCCGTACGGCACGCTTCCCGGCCCTCGGCCGGCTCTCCGGCGACTGGGGCGGCGGCTGGGGCCTGGCCGAGGAGGCCCTCTGGCACGCGGCCCGCGCGGAGGACGGCCGGGGCAGTGCGACCGAGCTGTCCCGCACCCTTCCGGCCCACTTCGGCCTGCCCACCATGGGGGCCCTGATCGAGTCCTTCCACCTGGGCCGGCTCGCCCCCACCCGCCGCCACGAGCTGACCCCGGTCCTCTTCGCCACGGCGGCCGGCGGCGACCCCGTCGCCCGCTCCCTCGTCGAGCGCCTCGCCGAGGAGGTGACCTCGATGGCCACGATCGCCCTGACCCGCCTGGACCTCCTGACCGAGCCCACCCCGGTGCTGCTCGGCGGCAGCGTCCTCGCGGCGGGCCACCCCCAGCTCGACCAGGGCATCCGCACCCGCCTGACTGCCCAAGCCCCGCTGGCAGAAGCCCAGTTGGTCACCGCTCCCCCCGTCCTCGGCGCGGCCCTCCTCGGCCTGGACCACCTGGACGCGACCCCCGCGGCCCTGGAGCGGGCCCGCCTGGCCTGGGAGCCGAGCCGCACCTGAACCACCCCTTACGGGAACGGCCGCGGGAACCAACGTGATTGACTCCGCGTGTTCCTGGACAGAGGGGGTAGAGCCCGCTTCGCGCCCCCGATCCGATCAAGATGCGGTGAAGGCTGGTGCGGAGGGGGGCGCGGGCGGCGATACTGGCGGCCAACGGATGACCACGGGGGAGGTCAGGTGACACAACCGCCGCAGAGCAGAGCCGCGTTCGCACCACCGGTCACCACGGCCATCCCCGCCCAGCGCGGCCCGTCCGGCCTGCCCCCCGTGCGGCGCACCGCCTTCGCCGAGGGGGCCGAGCGGCTGCGGGACGCCGCGACCACCGAGCCGGGGCGACTGCGGGTCATCGGGGCCGTACTCGCCCTGCTGGTCGTCGCGTTCGGCGCCGTCACCGCGTGGCAGAGCGGGGAGCGGGCGACCGCCGCCGACGACGTGCTGACCCGCAGCCAGCCGCTCAGTTCGGGCGCGGCCGCGATCTACCGCTCGCTGGCCGACGCCAACACCGCGGCCTCCACCGGCTTTCTGGCAGGGCCCCGGGAGAGCGCGGCGAACCGGGAGCGGTACGAGGAGGACATCCGTACCGCCGCCTCCGGCCTGGTCCGCGCGGCCGCCGACACCGAGCCGGGCTCCGCCTCCGAGGCCACCGTCCGCAAGCTGAACCGGCTGCTGCCCGAGTACAAGGGCCTCGTCGAGCGGGCCCGTGTCTACAACCGGCAGGGCTACCCGGTGGGCGGCGCCTATCTGCGGTACGCCAACGAGAAGATGCAGACGGAGATGCTCCCGGCCGCGCAGGACCTGTACACCAAGGAGAACCAGCGGCTGGACGCCGACTACGCGGACGCCACCCCCTACCCTTGGGCGGCGATCGCGCTGGGTCTGCTCGCGCTGGCCGCGCTGGGCCTCGCCCAGTACCGGGACTTCCGTCGCACCAACCGCGTGCTGAACCACGGCCTGGTCGCCGCCTCCGCCACGACCGTGGTGGTGCTGCTGTGGCTGGTCGTCGGCCACACCGTGGCCCGCTCCGGGCTGTTCGGCTCCTACGACCACGGCATCCGCTCGCTGAACGTGCTGCACAACGCCCAGATCGCCGCCCTGAAGGCGCGCGGCAACGAGAACCTGAGCCTGGTGGCGCGCGGAGCGGAGACCGTCGAGGTGAACGGCACCAAGCAGGACGCGTACTACTACGCCTTCGACCGCGACCTCGCCACGCTGGACGCCCGCCTCACCGAGGCTCGGCGGCTCGCCGACGACGCCAGGGGCGGCGCACCGGTCGACTCGGCCCTGGAGGACACGGCCGAGTGGAAGAAGCGGCACGGCACGGCGCGGACCGAGGACGAGCGGGGCAACTACCAGCGCGCGCTGGACCAGGTGATCGGCGCCGACGACACCACCGGCGCGGCCTTCGACGGCGTGGACGGGAGCCTGACCCGCGCCCTCGGCCACGAGCAGAGTGAGTTCGACCGGGCCGCCGCCGACGGCCGGGACGCCATGGCCGGGCTGCCCGAGGGCGCGGCCGTGCTCGGCGTCCTGGGGGCGGCGGGCGCGGTGTTCGGCATCGGGCGCAGGCTTTCGGAGTACCGGTGACAGGGGGCCAGGCGATGGAGGCGGCGCGGATGCGCACCCGGCTGCGCGGCTGGGGCGGGGTCGGCGCGATGGCGGTGCTGTGCGCGCTGGCACTGGCGTTCGTGATGCTGCTCCCCCGTACCCAGGCGCACCCGGCGGCCGGCGCGGCACCGGCGGGCCGGAGCCTGGTGACCGGCAGCCCGGCCCGCGCGGACGACTGCGAGGAGCCGTCGGCGCAGAACCGCACCCCTCCGCCGTCCGGCGCGGACGGCCCGACCATCGACGCCATCAAGGCCCGCAAGGGCGACAGGCGCAAGCTGATCGTGGGTATCGACCAGAACAGCTACCGCTGGGGTTACCGAAACCCGGGCACCGAGGGCGCGGAGCTGGAGGGCTTCGACATCGACCTGGTGCGCCGCATCGCCAAGGACATCCTCGGCAGCCCGGACGACGTGCAGTTCAAGGCGATCCCGACCAGCCAGCGCATCCCCGCGATCCAGGACGGCACGGTCGACATGGTGGTCCGCACGATGACCATCACCTGCGACCGGCTGCGCGACGTGGCGTTCTCCGCGCCCTACTTCAAGACCGGCCAGCAGCTCCTCGTCCCCGACGCCTCCGGCATCAAGGGCTACGACGGGACGCTGGCCGGCAAGAAGGTCTGCACGGCGGCCGGTTCGACCGCCTACGGCAAGCTGAAGGCGGACCGGGAGCGCAAGGCGCTGCCCGCCACCACGGACTTCTCCGCGACCGTGCCCAACCAGCTGGACTGCCTGGTCAGGCTCCAGCTCGGCGAGGCGGACGCGGTGGTCACCGACGGCGCGCTGGCCGCCAGCCAGGCCGCGCAGGACCCTACGGTGAAGGTGCTGGGCAAGCCGTTCACCACCGAGTACTACGGCGTGGCGATGAAGAAGGACGCCACCGACCTCGTACGCCGCGTCAACCGCGTGCTGGTGGACTACCGGGCCGACGGCTGGCAGGCGTCGTACGACAAGTGGCTGTCGGCCACACTGGGTGAGGACGCGCGGTCCTCCAGACCGCCCGCCCCGAAGTACCTGCGCGAGAGCTGAAGCAAGCACGCACGGGCCGGATGGACCACACAGCAGCGAGAGGTGATCGATGGGCGTCACGGACCCCGCCGGGCCGGTGATGGACCGGGACGAGGTGGACCGTGCGCTGGCGCGGCTCGGCCAGGAGCACGAGGCCATCGAGACCTCGCTGTTCGCGCTCCAGGACCACGCCGGCCGCCGCCTGCTGGAGGGCGCCGAGCTGACCGGTGTGACCAAGGAGCGGTGGGCCGCCACGGAGGCGTCGATCACCCTGCTGTGGACCTGCTTCGACGCGTACACCGACGCGCTGCGCCGGGCCCGCGAGATCCGCTCCCGGCGCCGCTGGTCCAGCCGGGAGGACCTGGCGGAGCTGACCGGCCTGCTGCGCGGGGAGTCGGTGACGGTGGCGGGCGGCGCCTCGGGATCGGCCGTGCTCACCGAGAGCTTCACGCTGGCCGCGCTGGTGGACCGGATGAACGAGCTGTACGCGTCCTCGCTGGACATGGTGGTGGCCGCCGACGCCGTGTGGTCGGCGCTGCCCGCCCGCATCGACCTGCTCGCCGCCGAACTCCAGCGCACCCGCAGGCTGGCGCACTCCGTCGGCGTCCGCCCCGGCGAACACCCCTCCGGGGACGACCTGGAGGGCATCACCCGCACCCTGACCGAGCTGCGCGAGGACGTCGTCCGCGACCCGCTGGCGCACTGGGTGCCGGCCGGGGGCGGTACGGCGCCCGGCGGAGGGCGCCCGGACACCACGGTGTACGACCGGGAGGCGCGGGCGCTGGAGGACGTGCGGCGGGAGATCGAGGCGGTGCTCACCGTCCGGCAGGACGCCGAGGAGCGGCTGATCCGGCTGCGGGACGTGCTCTCCCGCGCCGACCGCACCCTGGCGGAGGCGCGTACCGCGCGCGGTGAGGTGCTGGCGAAGATCGCCGCGACCGAGGTGCCGGTGGTGAGCGGCCCGCCGACCGCGCTCCAGGAGCAGTTGGCGACGGCGGCCGAGTACCGCCGCCAGGCCCGCTGGCACCGCCTCTCCCCGCTGCTGGAGTCGCTCGAGCAGCGGGCGGAGGACGAACTGCTGCGCGCCCGCGAGTCGTTGACGGCGGTCACCGCGCCGCTCGCGGTCCGCGCCGAGCTGCGCGGCCGGCTGGACGCCTACCGGGCGAAGGTCACCCGGCACGGCCTGGCCGAGGACCGGCTGCTCGTCGAGCGGTACGACGCGGCCCGCCGGATGCTGTGGAGCGCGCCCTGCGATCTGCGCGTCGCCGAACAGGCGGTGCTGCGCTATCAGCAGGCGGCGGCCGAGCTGCTGGCCCCGCCGAGGGTCCCGGAGCAGTACGCGCCGGAGGACGGCAAGGGGGACCAGGAGTGAGCGAGGAACGGCGCGCCTGCCAGCGCCCGGACTGCGCGGGCGCCTACGAGGACATGGGCGGCGGCGAGCTGTACTGCGACACCTGCGGGCTGGCCCCGGTGGTCTCGCCGGGCGCGAGACCGGCCGCCGAGCCGGTGGGTCCGGCCGGTTCGGCGCCGACCGGGATCAACGGCGGTGCCACGCGCAGCTCCTCGCAGTCCGCCCGCTCCCGGCGCTCGGTGTCGGGGCGGCTCTCCCGGTCGCTGTCGGGGAAGTCCGGCGGCCGCTCGGTGTCGGTGCGCGGCTCGGGCTCGGCCTCCGGGCCGTCGGGGCGCGGCCGGCTGGGCGCCGGGCTGGTCGTGGTGCCGCAGGTGCCGAGGCCCGATCCGCGCGCGATGGTGCTGGACAACCCGGAGGTGCCCGAGCGCAAGCGGTACTGCTCGCGCGCGGACTGCGGGGCGCCGGTGGGCCGGGCGCGCGGGGAACGGCCGGGGCGCACCGAGGGGTTCTGCACCAAGTGCGGCCACCCGTACTCCTTCGTGCCCAAGCTGCGCGCCGGGGACATCGTGCACGGGCAGTACGAGGTGGCGGGGTGCCTGGCGCACGGCGGGCTCGGCTGGATCTACCTCGCGGTGGACCGGGCGGTGTCCGACCGGTGGGTGGTGCTCAAGGGCCTGCTGGACACCGGGGACCAGGACGCGATGGCGGCGGCGATCTCCGAACGCCGGTTCCTCGCGGAGATCGAGCACGCGGGCATCGTCCGGATCTACAACTTCGTCGAGCACCTCGACCAGCGCACCGGCTCGCTGGACGGCTACATCGTCATGGAGTACGTCGGCGGCAAGTCGCTCAAGGAGATCGCCAACGCCCGCCGCACCCCGGACGGCAGGCGGGACCCGCTACCGGTGGAGCAGGCGTGCGCGTACGGCATCGAGGCGCTGGAGGCGCTCGGCCATCTGCACAGCCGCAACCTGCTGTACTGCGA
The DNA here is from genome assembly GCF_002154615.1 of Streptomyces recifensis. Taxonomy (NCBI): domain Bacteria; kingdom Bacillati; phylum Actinomycetota; class Actinomycetes; order Kitasatosporales; family Streptomycetaceae; genus Streptomyces; species Streptomyces recifensis. The sequence goes on along the minus strand of NZ_MUNH01000368.1, from coordinate 12,644 downwards.
CTTCAAGGTCGACAACGCCATCCAGACCGAGGACCAGCTCAAGCTCATCGACATGGGCGCCGTGCGCCGCATGGACGACGAGGAGTCCGCGATCTACGGCACGGTCGGCTACCAGGCCCCCGAGGTCGCCGACATCGGCCCCTCGGCGGCCAGCGACCTGTACACGGTGGGCCGCACCCTGGCCGTCCTCACCTTCGACTTCCAGGGCTACACCACCGTCTACGCCGACTCGCTGCCCGACCCGGACACCATCGAGGTGTTCCGCCGCTACGAGTCCTTCTACCGCTTCCTGGTCCGCGCCACCGACCCCGACCCGGCCCGCCGGTTCGCCTCCGCACAGGAGATGGCCGACCAGCTCACCGGTGTGCTGCGCGAGGTCGTCTCGCTGAGCACCGGGCAGGCCCGGCCCGCGCTGTCGACCCTGTTCGGGCCGGAAGTACGGGTGACCGACACCGAGTTGTTCCCCGCGCTGGACGGCGAGGTGTCCCGCCTCGGCGCCCGCGCGCTGCCCGGCCCCGGCCGTCCGCCCGCTCCGCCGCCCGCGCTGGTCCGACCGGTCGGCGCCGCGGCCGCCGCGCTGGCCCTGCCGGTGCCGCTGGTCGACCCGAACGACCCGGACGCCGGTTTCCTGGCCGGCCTCGCCGCCTCCGCGCCGGGCGAGCTGATCGGCGCGCTGGAGGCGGCCCCCGGCCAGGGCGTGGAGACCCGGCTCAGAAGGGTGCGGGCGTGGCTGGAGCACGGCGACCGGGAGACCGCGCTGTCGACGCTGGCCCGGCTGGACGAAGAGCGGCCCGACGACTGGCGGGTGGTCTGGTACCGGGGCGTGGCCGCCCTGGTCACCGGCGACTTCGAGAGTGCCGCGCTCGCCTTCGACGCGATCTACGACGCCTTTCCCGGCGAGGCCGCGCCCAAGCTGGCGCTCGGCCTGTGCGCGGAGGTGCTGGGCCAGCTGGACAACGCCGCCGAGTACTACCGGCTGGTGTGGGCGACCGACCCGAGCTTCGTCAGCGCCGCGTTCGGCCTGGCGCGGGTGCGGCTGGCCAGCGGGGACCGGGCGGGCGCCGTACGGACGCTGGAATCGGTGCCGGAGTCGTCCATCCACTACACGGCCGCGCGGGTCGCGGCCGTGCGGGCGCGGCTGCGGCAACGCACGGCGGCCGCGGGTGACGTACCGTTCCTGGACGACCTGACCGCCGCGGCGGGCCAGGTCGAGGCGCTGGACGCGTACGGGCTGGACCCGGCGCGACGCGAGCGGTTGTCGGCCGAAGTCCTCGGCTGCGCCCTGGACTGGATACTCTCCAGGGGTCAGGACACCGCTCGGCCGGTCACCGGCGGGCGGGTGCTGCTCGGCAGCGGTCTGGACGAGCGGGGCCTCCGCTTCGGTCTGGAGCGCGCCTACCGCACGCTGGCCCGGCTGGCGCCCGGCGGCGAGGAGAGGATCAACCTGGTGGAACGGGCCAACCGTTACCGCCCCCGGACGTGGGTGTAGTCATGTCACAGATGCCCCAGCAGGCCGCACTGCCCAGGTGCCCGAGCTGCGCGGAGCCGCTCGAACCGGGCGACCTCTTCTGCGGCGCGTGCGGATACGACCTGTCCGCCGTGCCCGCGTCGCCCGCGGACCAGCCGACGCTGACCATGACCGGCGCACCGGACGGCGACGTCGACTGGCCCGAGCCCGAGCCGGCCACCACCGGCGGCACCGAGCCGCGCGCCCACCGGGCCGCCGACGTGCCCGGCACCGACTCCGGCGGCACCCCGCTGCACACGCCCGAACCGGCCGCGTCCGGGGTGCGCTTCGACCGGCCCGCCGAGGCCACGGAGCCGGCCGAGCCCGAGGAGTACCCGCTCCAGGCACCCGACCCGCGTGCCGAGGCCGCCGCGCAGGTGTGCGTGGCCTGCCGCGCCGGCCGGGTGGACGGCGACGGCTACTGCGAGAACTGCGGGCACGCCCAGCCCCGCGAACGCGACCACATGGAGCGGGAGTCGGGCCCCGTGGCCGCGATCAGCGACCGGGGCCTGCGCCACCACCGCAACGAGGACGACTTCACCGTCGCGCACACCGCGCTGCCCGACGGCTCCCCCGCCGCGCTCGCCGTGGTCTGCGACGGCGTCTCCTCCGCGACCCGCCCCGACGACGCCTCCACCGCCGCCTCGCGGGCCGCCGGGGACGTGCTGCTGGCGGCCCTGCCGCGCGGCACGCATCCGCAGGCGGCGATGCACGAGGCGATCGTGGCCGCCGCGAAGGCGGTGGACGCGCTCGCCGAGGCCCCAGACGGGGCCCGCGAGCACGCGCCGCACCAGAACGCCCCGGCCTGCACGATCGTGGCCTCGGTGGTCGCCTCCGGCCTGCTGGTGGTCGGCTGGGTCGGCGACAGCCGCGCCTACTGGGTGCCGGACGACCGCTCCGCGCCCCCGGCCCGGCTGACCGAGGACGACTCCTGGGCGGCCCAGATGGTGGCGGCCGGCCTGATGAACGAGGCGGAGGCGTACGCCGACGAGCGGGCCCACGCCATCACCGGCTGGCTGGGCGCCGACGCCTATGAACTGGAGCCGCACACCGCGTCGTTCAAGCCCGACCGGTCCGGTGTGGTGCTGGTCTGCACCGACGGCCTGTGGAACTACGCCGAGGCGCCCGAGGAGATGGCCGAGGTGCTGCCCCCGGACGCGGCCGCCCGCCCGCTGCACGCTGCGCGGGTGCTGGTGGGGCACGCGCTGGACGCCGGGGGCCACGACAACGTAACAGTGGCCGTCGTGCCGTTCCCCGCGCCGCCGCAGGGGGCAGGATCGGCCTGAGGCCGTCGCGGCGCGGGTGACCGCGCGCGGTGCGGGAGCCTCGGGTACGGGGAAGCACAGGCGAGCACGGACAGGCACGGGGAAGGACGGGCGGACGCGGAGGGGACCGGTCCGCCCGAACGCAGCGCCTCGCGGGGAGCGGGGCGTGTCCGAGGGGGATGTGAACCAGCATGGCCAATTTCGCCAAGCCGGGCGGACCGCAGTTCTCGGTGGACGTCTACCAGAACGAGTATCTGCCGGAGGGCGGCCGCGAGGTCAACGCCATCGTGACCGTGACGGCCAGGGGCGGCACCGCGCCCGCCGGGCCGGGCGCCTCGGCCGCCGTGGTGCTGATGGTGGACTGCTCGGGCTCGATGGACTACCCGCCCACCAAGATGCGCAACGCCCGCGAGGCCACCGCCGCCGCCGTGGACACCCTGCGCGACGGGGTGCACTTCGGGATCGTCGACGGTACGCACGTGGCCCGCGAGGTCTATCCGGGCGGCGGCCGGCTCGCGGTGGCCGACCCGACCACCCGCGCCCAGGCCAAGCAGGCGCTGCGCAGACTCGGCGCGGGCGGCGGCACCGCGATCGGCACCTGGCTGCGGCTGGCCGACCGGCTGCTGGCGGGGGCGGACGTGTCGATCCGGCACGGCATCCTGCTGACCGACGGCCGCAACGAGCACGAGTCGGCGGCGGAGCTGAAGGACACCCTGGACGCGTGCGCCGGGCGGTTCACCTGTGACGCTCGGGGCGTGGGCACCGACTGGGAAGTGAAAGAAGTCACAGGCATCGCCTCGGCGTTGCTCGGCACCGCCGACATCGTCGCCGATCCGGCCCGGCTCACCGAGGACTTCACCCGCATCATGGAGTCGACGATGGGCAAGGAGGTGGCCGACGTCGCGCTGCGGGTGTGGACGCCGGTCGGCACCCGCATCAAGTTCGTCAAGCAAGTCGCTCCCTCCGTCGAGGAGTTGACCGACAGACGCACCGAGGCGGGCCCGCGCGCCGGGGACTACCCCACCGGTTCCTGGGGCGACGAGTCCCGCGACTACCACCTCTGCGTAGAGGTCCCGGCGGCCGGGCTGGGCCAGGAGATGCTCGCCGCGCGCGTCTCCCTGATGGCGGCCCAACCGGACGGATCGGCACAGAACCTCGGCGCCCAGGGACTCGTCCGGGCCGTGTGGACCGACGACATGGCGGCCTCGACCTCGCTGAACGCCCAAGTCGCCCACTACACCGGTCAGGCCGAACTGGCGCAGGCCATCAGGGAAGGGCTGGATCTCCGCAAAGCGGGCGATATGGATGGAGCAACGGCCAAACTGGGGCGTGCCGTTCAGCTGGCGGGGGTGTCGGGGAACGCGGATACTGCGAAACTGCTTGCGAAGGTGGTGGACGTGGTCGACGCCCCGACCGGTACTGTGCGGTTGAAGGCGAAGGTCGCGGAGGCCGACGAGATGACCCTCGAGACCCGCTCCACGAAGACTGTTCGCGTCAAGAAGTGACCCTGGCGACAGGGGCCCTGTAGACACCGATACCTCAGCAGAAGGGGTACCACCGACATGCCGACCTGCCCGAACGGACACCAGTCGGGTTCCGACGACTGGTGCGAGGTCTGCGGTCACCGCATGGCCGGTGCCGTGCCTCCGCCCCCGCCCCCGTCCGGCGGCGGCTACGGGTTCCCGCCGCCGCGCAATGAGGGACGCCCCTCCCCCGGCGCGCAGGCCGAGCTGTGCCCGCAGTGCCGTACGCCCCGCGAGGGCGGCGCGCCCTTCTGCGAGGAGTGCCGGTGGAACTTCCTGACCAACACCGCCACCTCGTACACCCCGGCGGCCCCGCCCCGGCAGCAGCAGCCCCGCTACCAGTCGCCGAGCCGGCCCTTCGGCGGCGGTGACGGGTACGAGTACCAGGGCTCCAGGCCCTCGCAGGTGAACCGGCCGGCCGAGCCGATACCCGCGTTCGACTCCGAGCCCTCGGGGCCGACGCCGTTCGGCAACGAGCGCCGTCCGGCGTCCCCGCCGCCGCCCACCTCGGGCGGCCAGTCGCCGTTCGGGGAGCGCCGTCCCGGCCCTCCGCCCGGCTTCGGTGGCGGGCCCGGTCAGGGTCCTGGTCCGCAGGGTGGTCCCGGTCAGCAGGGGCCCGGTCAGCAGGGTGGTCCCGGTCAGCAGGGTCCGGGTGGGCCCGGCGGCCCCGGCGGCCCCGGCGGCGGGCAGGGTTACGGCGGACCGGGCGGTCCCGGCCGTCCCGGTGGCCCCGGCACGCAGGGCGGCCCCGGTGGTCCCGGCGGCCCTTCCGGCCAGGGTGGCCCCTCCGGTCCCCCGCCGTTCGGGCGTGAGCCCTCCGCCTTCGGCACCGCTCCTTCCCGGCAGGCTCCCCCGCCGTCCGCGCCGTCCGGTTTCCCGCAGGAGACCGGCCGTACCCCGGCCGGTGGCCCGTCCTTCGCGGACGACGACTGGGTGATCCCCCCGCCGCCGTCGAACAACGGCCCCGTGGGCGGCCCCGGTGGCGGCTACGGCTACCCGCAGCAGTCCGGCCCCGGCCAGTCGCAGGGTTACCCCCAGGCTCCGCAGGCCCCGCAGGGCCCGGCGACCTGGACCGCGACCATCGGCCCCGACCGCGACTACTTCATGGCGATGATGCAGCGCTCCGGCCCCGAGGCCGCGGGGCTCAACCTGCCCGCCTACTCGCCCGAGCAGCAGCGCACGCTCACCGGCAACCAGGTCACCATCGGCCGCCGCCGGCACTCCACCGGCGACACCCCGGACATCGACCTGTCGGTGCCGCCGGAGGACCCCGGTGTCTCGCACCAGCACGCGGTGCTGGTGCAGCAGCCGGACGGCGGCTGGGCGGTCGTCGACCAGAACTCGACGAACGGCACCACGGTCAACGGCTCCGACGAGCCGATCCAGCCGTTCGTGCCGGTACCGCTCCAGGACGGCGACCGGGTGCACGTGGGCGCCTGGACGACGATCACCGTCCACCGCGACTGAGCCGGGGTGTTCACGGCAGCGGCCAGGCGTGGCCCTCCGGGTCGTCCAGCCAGGCCCAGGCGCGCCGGCCGCTGACCGTGACGCCGTACCGTTCGCGGTCCGGCATGCCCGCGCTCTCCCACAGGGCGTACGCCCGCGTGGGTTCCAGCGCGCCCCGGACCAGGCCCAGCAGGAAGCGGAACGACTCCTGATCCCGCCCCCGCCCCGGCAGCCCGTGGGTGGGCAGCGGCTCGGCGGGCGCGCGGCTCTCCCCGCGCAGCGGTACGAAGTAGGCGCCGGTGGGCAGGAAGCGGCCCTCGGCCCGGCCGGAGTCGTCGACATCCAGCGCGAGCAGCCCGTTGTTCAGCGGGGCGATGATCCGGGCGCCGGGCGCGCACTGGGCGATCCAGGCGCGCGGCACCGTGGGCAGCATGCAGGTGGCCATGATCCGGTCGTAGGGAGCGCGCGCGGGCACCCCGTACGCCCCGTCACCGGTGACCACCACCGGGTCGTACCCGGCCCTGGCGAGGTGCTGCCGGGCGGGCTCGGTGATCTCCGGTTCCATGTCGACCGTGGTGACCAGGGAGTCGTCGCCGAGCCGGTGGGCGAGCAGGGCGGCGTTGTAGCCGGTGCCGGTGCCGACCTCCAGCACGCGGTCGCCGTCCCGGACACCCAGTGCGACCAGCATCCGCGCCATCAGCGAGGGCTGGCTGCTGGAGGAGACCAGTTCGCCGTCGTGCAGCCAGGTGGCCAGCGGGGCGTCCGCGTAGGCGCCGCGCGCCCAGCGCTCCCGCCCGGCCGGATCGGGGTCGTCGGCCGCGTACCGCTCGTACCCGCCGAGGACGCCGACGTAGTAGTACGGCACGAACAGGTGCCGGGGCACCTCGGCGAAGGTCTCCCGCCACACCGGGTCCGCCCGCCAGGCGCCGTCGCGGTCGATCTGCCGGATCAGCGCGGCCCGTGCCTCGGCGGCCACCCGGGTCAGCTCGGAATCGTAGGCGCCCATACGTCCACAGTAGGCACGATCCGGGTCGGGAGCGGCGGACGGTGGCCGGTCCTAGGGCTTGAGTCCTGGGCCTCCCGGTCTGAGACCATGGACGGGTGAACGAGATCCGACGCGGCACGCTTCAGGAGCAGACCTTCTACGAGCAGGTCGGCGGGGAGGAGACCTTCCGCCGGCTGGTCCACCGTTTCTACCAGGGCGTCGCCGGGGACCCGCTGCTGAAGCCCATGTACCCGGAGGAGGACCTCAGCCCGGCCGAGGAGCGGCTCACCCTGTTCCTGATCCAGTACTGGGGCGGACCCACCACCTACAGCCAGGAGCGCGGTCACCCCCGGCTGCGGATGCGGCACGCCCCCTTCGCCGTGGACCGGGCCGCGCACGACGCCTGGCTGAAGCACATGCGGGACGCGGTGGACGAGCTGGAGCTGTCCGAGGAGCACGAGCGGACGCTGTGGAACTACCTGACGTACGCGGCGGCGTCGATGGTGAACACGGCGGAGTGAGCCGGATCTCGCGAACGGGGCCGTGTGAGCGGGTCCTGGTGAACCAGGCCGGGTGAACGACGCCCTCTGATCGGGGGTCTTCAGCGCACCGTGACGCCGAGCGCGCCCAGCCCCGCGCGCCGTACGGCGATCGACCCGTAGGGCGTGCGCAGCCGGAGCCACGCCCCGGAGGAGAACAGGCCCGTGTCCTCGGCGCTGTCCGGCTCGGGGGGCCGCAGGAAGCCCAGCGAGTGCGCGGCGTGCACGGCCCGCACCGGCAGCCGGGTGGAACCGACCTCGCGCGACCAGATCTCTCCCCCGATCCGGTCCAGCTCGGCGCGGGTGCGCTGCTCGGGCGCCAACTCCTCGGTACGGGCGCGGAATTCGGCCACCGACCGGGCCACGGTCCGATGCAGCACGGCCGGTCCGGGCAGCCCCGGCTCGGCCCGCCAGCCGCCGCGCGGCGGCAGCACCCCGGCCCACGGGGGCCCCGTGACGGCGGCGGGTACAGCGGCGGTGGCCGCGCGCTCGTCCACCGACTCCAGCAGTTCGCCCGCGGAGACGGTCAGGTCGAGGACGGCGTCGAGCCCGTCCTCGTACGGCTTGGCGAGGCGCACCGCGCGGACGGCCAGCACCTCGAAGGAGGGCGGGCGTCCGAAGACGGCGAGCGCGGTCCCGGCCGCCTGGAGGCGTACCGCGGCCGCGCGGTCGTAGCGGAGCAGCCGAGTGAGGAAGGCGGCGAGGTCGGCCGCCTCCGTCTCGTCGGCGAGGTGCAGCACCGTCATGCGGCGACGGCCTTCTCCTCGGCGGACTCGTCCCGGTACTCCTGGAGGAACTCGCGCTCCTCCGCGGTGATCCGGCGCGGCCGCTGGGCCTCGAAGTCGAAGGGCACGACGACGGTGGAGGCCCGTACGTACACGGTGTCCGCGTCCTTCACCTCGTAGGTGATGGTGAAGGACGCGGCCCGGATCTCGGTGATCCACAGCTCGACGTCCACCGGGTGGTGCCGGTGGACGAGCTGCCGCTTGTAGTCGATCTCGTGGCGCGCCACGACCGACCCCTGCTGGAAGTCCTTGTCCGGGCGGAACAGGAAGTCGATACGGGCTTCCTCCAGGTAGCGGAGGAACACCACGTTGTTGACGTGGCCGTACGCGTCCATGTCGGCCCAGCGCAGGGGGCAGCGGTAGATGTGGCGCAAGTGCGATCAGCCCCGGGTCAGCTTCTTGTAGGTGGCACGGTGCGGACGCGCGGCGTCGGCGCCGAGCCGCTCGATCTTGTTCTTCTCGTAGGACTCGAAGTTGCCCTCGAACCAGAACCACTTGGAGTCACCCTCGTAGGCGAGGATGTGCGTGGCCACCCGGTCCAGGAACCAGCGGTCGTGGGAGACGACCACGGCGCAGCCGGGGAAGTCCAGCAGCGCGTTCTCCAGGCTGGAGAGGGTCTCGACGTCGAGGTCGTTGGTGGGCTCGTCGAGGAGCAGCAGGTTGCCGCCCTGCTTGAGGGTGAGCGCCAGGTTGAGGCGGTTGCGCTCACCGCCGGACAGCACGCCCGCGGGCTTCTGCTGGTCCGGGCCCTTGAAGCCGAAGGCCGACACGTACGCGCGGCTCGGCATCTCGACCTGGCCGACGTTGATGTAGTCGAGCCCGTCGGACACGACCTCCCACAGCGTCTTCTTGGGGTCGATGTTCTCGCGGCTCTGGTCCACGTACGAGATCTTGACCGTGTCGCCGACCTTGATGTCACCGGTGTCCGGGGTCTCCAGGCCCTGGATCATCTTGAACAGCGTGGTCTTGCCGGCGCCGTTCGGGCCGATGACGCCCACGATGCCGTTGCGCGGCAGGGTGAAGCTGAGGCCGTCGACGAGGATCTTCTCGCCGAACGCCTTGTTGAGGTCGTTGACCTCGACCACGATGTTGCCCAGACGCGGGCCCGGCGGGATCTGGATCTCCTCGAAGTCCAGCTTCCGCATCTTGTCGGCCTCGGCCGCCATCTCCTCGTAACGGGCGAGGCGGGCCTTGGACTTGGCCTGGCGGCCCTTGGCGTTGGACCGCACCCACTCCAGCTCTTCCTTGAGCCGCTTGGCGCGCTTGGCGTCCTTCTGGCCCTCGACCTTCAGACGCGTCTGCTTGGTCTCCAGGTAGGTGGAGTAGTTGCCCTCGTAGGGGTACGCGCGGCCGCGGTCGAGCTCGAGGATCCACTCCGCGACGTTGTCCAGGAAGTACCGGTCGTGGGTGATCGCCACGACGGTGCCCGGGTACTTGGCGAGGTGCTGCTCCAGCCAGTTCACCGACTCGGCGTCGAGGTGGTTGGTGGGCTCGTCGAGGAGCAGCAGGTCGGGCTGCTCCAGGAGCAGCTTGCAGAGCGCGACGCGGCGCTTCTCACCACCGGAGAGGTTGGTGACGGGCCAGTCGCCGGGCGGGCAGCCGAGCGCGTCCATGGCCTGCTCGAGCTGGGCGTCGAGGTCCCAGGCGTTGGCGTGGTCCAGCTCCTCCTGGAGCTTGCCCATCTCGTCGAGCAGCGCGTCGGAGTAGTCGGTCGCCATCAGCTCGGCGATCTCGTTGAACCGGTCGAGCTTGCCCTTGATCTCGGCGACGCCCTCCTGGACGTTCTCCAGGACCGTCTTCTCCTCGTTCAGCGGGGGCTCCTGGAGCAGGATGCCGACGCTGTAACCGGGGGAGATGAAGGCGTCACCGTTGGAGGGCTGCTGCAGCCCGGCCATGATCTGCAGCACGGTCGACTTACCGGCACCGTTCGGACCGACGACGCCGATCTTCGCCCCCGGCAGGAAGTTCAGGGTGACGTCGTCGAGGATCACCTTGTCGCCGTGCGCTTTGCGCGCCTTGCGCATGGTGTAAATGAACTCAGCCAAGAGAAACCGTCCGGCAGCTTGAAATCTGGCAGTGGGCAGATACACCCCATCTTGCCTGACCGCCACCCCTGGGGGGAAACGCGTACCGGCGGGGGGCTGTGAGCTGGGGGTACTTCTCGGGCAGGGCGCGATCCGGTTCGGCGATCAAGCCCTGTCGGGCTTCCCCGGTCCCGGAGGACGGCTGCCGCAGGGCGGAGCCGTTACTCCCCCGCCTTGTTCTCCCGCCCCCGGAGGATCACCAGCACAGCCCCGCCGATGACGACCAGCCCGATCGCCGCGCCGGTGATCACCGGCGTCAGCGCGGACCCACCGGTCGCCGCGAGGTCCGTCCCCGTGGGGGCCTCGCCCGGCAGGGTGATCGGAGTCGGTTCGCTCAGGGTCTGGGCCGAGGCGGCCGTGGCCGGGCCCTGGGTGGCGCAGTCGAGGATGCCGGTGAAGCGCTGGGTGAAGCCGCCCGGGCCGGTGACGGTGAAGTCGTAGGACTGGTCCTCCTTCAGGGGGACCGTGATCGTTTCGACCTTGCCGGGGGCGACCGTGTGGGAGGTGCCCATGAGGTCGAAGGTGAACGGCTCGTCGCCCTTGTCGGCGACCGTGACGTCCACCCCGCCCTTGGCGCAGTTCTTGCGGGCCGAGACCGCCGGTACGGCACCCTCGGCGGCCCAGGACGCGTCGACCGTCGCGGAGACCGTGGACTCGCTGGAGCCGGCGAGGATCTGTGTCTGGCTGCGGGACTCGGAGGCGAAGGCGCGGCCCACCGGGACGGTGGTGGATGCCTGCACGGCGACCTGCACCGCCGCGTCCGGCGCGCCCTCGGGTATGTCGAAGTAGAGCCGGCTGCCGTCGTGCGCGGAGGTGATCACCTTGCCGGTGCGGTCGATGATCCGCATGCCCTGGGCCGCCGCGTCCGCCGGAGGCGAGACGATCACGCCGGCGGCGTCGGTGTGCACGGTCACCGGTCCCAGCAGGTCACCGGGGCGGCCGGAGACCGCGGGCGGGTCCAGCGTGAGCGAGGCCCGCGGCTCGGCCGCGGGGCGGGCGTTCTTCTCCAGGTAGTCCGCGAGCTTCTCCGCCTGCGGGTCCGCCGCGTCGACCTTCGCCGCGTCCGAGTAGCGCCAGATGGCCACCTGGGTCCCGGCTGCCGCGTCCTGCTCGGTGAGCCCGGTCGCCCCGGCCTTGCGGGCCAGCGCGTCCAGGTCGTTCACCTGGGGGTAGGAGTTCTGGAGGATCCAGCGGATGCGCCCGGCGTTCGCGTTGGCGCCCAGCGAGGTGCCGCTCCAGGGGGTCTCCTGGTACTTGGCGTCGCGCTGCGTGGGGTTGTGCAGGTCGACGCAGTACGTCTGGAGGGTGCCGCCGCCGTCCACGGACATGTCGAACAGGCCGGCGGGTACCCGCAGGTCGGTGCCGCCGTCCTCGTGGATCACGGCCTCGCCGTACGTCTTGAGGCCGTTGATCGTGGCCGTCGCCCCGTTCTGCGTCTGGGGTCTGCCGTCGGCCAGGGCCGTACCGGCGCCGGACAGCACACCCGCCGCCGCCAGCCCGCAGGCCAGGGTCAGGGCACCGGCCTTCACGGGCGCGGTGGACCGGGTGAACCCAGAGAACGCAGAAAGCACAGAATTCCCCTTCGAGCAGGACCCGTTGGACTTGGGGGGCGGTCCCACCAGCAGAAATCACCAACCCCTGGGGGGTGTTCGCCTGGGCATCCTATGGATCAACGACGCCCCCACCCGGCGGTCGGATGGTCGTACGACTGATCCGAGCTGTAATCGTTATCGCGGGGGCGCGTCATGGGCTGGGCTTATCGACAAATCCACCGGTTTGGACGGGGTGTTCGCGGCGCATTCGCCGATAAGCCACGTCTCGGTCAGGCAGTGGATGACGTCATGTCACCAACACCCGCTCCGGGTCCGGTTGAGCTTCCGGTTCCACGGGAGGCGGTGTCTCCCACTGCGGCTCCGGCCGCGTCTCCGCCCTACCTGGTGTCTCCGGTTTCGCCGAGCGCCGGAACGCCGCCGTTCCCCGCGTCAGATCGTGGCCGATCGTCACCGCGTCGATGTCGGCCGACGCCCACGCCTGCTGCTGCCCCTCGCGCATCTCGGTCCGCACCTTCAGCCGGCCCTGCACCACGAGCGGCTGTCCCACCTCCACCGACGCGGCCACGTTGACCGCGAGCTGGCGGTTGGCCCACACCGTGAAGAAGTTGGTGTGCCCGTCGGTCCAGACGTTCTTCTCCCGGTCCCAGTACCGCGCGGTCACCGCGAGCCGGAACCGGGCCGACGGGCCGTTGGGCAGCTCCCGGTACACCGGCCGCGTCGCCACATTGCCCACCACGCACACCACGGTCTCGTTCATCCTGGTCCCCTCCCTCGCCCGGCACTCCTGGCCGGACAGCCGGTGCCGCGACGAGCCTGTCCCGTACGGCTTCCTGATGCCGTGCGGCGCGCACCGGTCTCACTCGTGGCGCGCCGCACGACCGCCGATCACGAAGCCCGCCCGTCCCCCCACTCCGCAATGCGGGTCGGGCAGGCGGCGCGATCGCCGTGGCACCAGAC
>NZ_MUNH01000367.1:0-4080 GCF_002154615.1 Streptomyces recifensis | reverse complement strand
ATGTCCCGCACCCGCTACGAGTGGACCCTCTTCGACTTCGCGCTGTGGACGATCGGTGCCCAGGTGGTGCCCGTCTACCCCACCTCCTCCGCCGAGCAGTGCTTCTGGATGCTGCACGACGCCGAGGTCACCTCCGCCGTGGTGGAGCACGAGGACCACGCGATGACGATCGCCACGGTCATCGGCCGTCTCCCCCGCCTGCGCCAGCTCTGGCAGCTCGACGCGAACTGCGTGCGGGAGCTGTACGACGCCGGGGCGCACCTGGACGACGAGGTGGTGCACCGGCACCGCAGCGCGGTCACCCCGGACTCGACCGCCACCGTCATCTACACCTCGGGCACCACGGGCCGCCCCAAGGGCTGCGTCCTCTCGCACGGCAACTTCATGTTCGAGGCGGACACGGTGATCCGCCGCTGGGAGTCGGTGTTCCACTCCAAGAAGGGCGACGAGGCGTCCACCCTGCTGTTCCTGCCGCTGGCCCATGTCTTCGGCCGCATGGTGGAGGTCGCGGCGCTCCGGGGGCGGGTCCGCTTCGGGCACCAGCCGCAGCTCCACGCGGCCGCCCTGCTGCCGGACCTCGCCGCGTTCCGGCCGACGTTCATTCTGGCGGTGCCGTACATCTTCGAGAAGGTGTTCAACTCGGCCCGGCGCAAGGCGGAGAAGGACGGCAAGGCGGCGCCCTTCGAGAAGGCGGTCGAGGTGGCCGTGAAGTACGCCGAAGCGGTGGAGGCCAAGGCTTGGGGCCTCGGCCCCGGCCCCTCGGCGGGCCTCAGGATGCAGCACCAGCTCTTCGACAAGCTGGTGTACTCCAAGGTCCGGGCGGCGATGGGCGGCCGTATCCGCAACGCGATGTCGGGCGGCTCGGCGATGGACCGCCGCCTCGGCCTGTTCTTCGCGGGCGCCGGCGTGCAGATCTACGAGGGCTACGGCCTGACCGAGTCGACGGCCGCCGCCACCGCCAACCCGCCCGAGCGCACCCGTTACGGCACCGTCGGCCAGGCCATTCCCGGTGTGACGGTGCACGTCGCCGACGACGGCGAGGTCTGGCTGCACGGCGGGAACGTCTTCCAGGGCTACCTCAACAACCCCAAGGCGACCGACGAGACCCTGCACGACGGCTGGCTCGCCACCGGCGACCTGGGCTCGCTGGACGAGGACGGCTACCTGACCATCACCGGCCGCAAGAAGGAGATCCTCGTGACCTCCGGCGGCAAGAGCGTCTCCCCCGGTGTGCTGGAGGAGCGCGTGCGGGACCATCCTCTGGTCAGCCAGTGCATCGTCGTCGGCAACGACCGCCCGTACATCGCGGCGCTGGTCACCCTGGACCAGGACGCCGTCGACCACTGGCTCCAGATGCGCGGCAAGCCCCGGCCCACCCCGGCCGAGCTGGTGCGCGACGCCGACCTGGAGACGGAGGTGCGCCGGGCGGTGGTCGCGGCGAACACGCTGGTCTCGCAGGCCGAGTCGATCCGTACGTTCCGCATCCTGGCCCAGCCGTTCACCGAGGAGCACGGGCTGCTGACGCCGTCGCTGAAGCTGAAGCGGAAGGCGATCGAAAAGGCGTACGAGAACGAGGTGGAAGCCCTCTACCGGTCCTGATCCCGCCGTCAGGAATGCGGACCGGCCCGTGATCGTTGACGATGGGTGAAGCACCTGTCCACAACCGAAGGATCACAGGCTCGTGAGCAGCAAGGTCCCCCCGATCATCCTCAACAACGGTGTCGAGATGCCCCAGCTCGGCTTCGGCGTCTGGCAGGTCCCGGACGACGAGGCCGAACGCGCGGTCACCACGGCGCTGGAGACCGGGTACCGCAGCATCGACACCGCGGCGATCTACGGCAACGAAGAGGGCACCGGCAAGGCCATCGCCGCGTCCGGCGTGCCCCGCGAGGACCTCTTCGTCACCACCAAGCTCTGGAACAGCGACCAGGGGTACGACTCCACCCTGCGTGCCTTCGACACGTCGCTGGAGAAGCTCGGTCTCGACTACCTGGACCTCTATCTGATCCACTGGCCGCTGCCCGCACGGGACAACTACCTCGACACCTACAAGGCGTTCGAGAAGCTGTACTCCGACGGCCGCATCCGCGCGATCGGCGTGTCCAACTTCCTGCCCGAGCACCTCGAGCGGCTGATCGCGGAGACGTCCGTCGTCCCGGCGGTCAATCAGATCGAGCTGCACCCGCAGCTCCAGCAGCGCGCGGCGCGCGAGTTCGACGCCGAGCACGGCATCGCCACCGAGGCGTGGTCGCCGCTCGGCCAGGGCAAGGGCCTGCTGGAGGTCCCGGCGATCGTCGCCATCGCCCGCAAGCACGGGCGTACGCCCGCGCAGGTCGTGCTCCGCTGGCACATCCAGCTCGGCAACATCGTCATCCCGAAGTCCGTGACGCCGTCGCGGATCAAGGAGAACATCGAGGTGTTCGACTTCAGCCTGGACGACGAGGACCTCGCCGCCATCGGCGCGCTGGACGAGGACAAGCGGCTGGGTCCCGACCCGGCCACGTTCGACATGGTCTGACACCTCCGCGTCCCGGGGCCGCCCGTCCCGTTCCGGGGGCGGGCGGCCCCGTGCGCCGCTTCGCCGGGAAGGGCTCGCCGTGCGTCTTCGTCCTCTGGGTCTCGCCACCGCCGCCGGGACCGTCCTGCTCTGCGCCACGGCCCTGGCCGCGGCCCACGGTGACGCGCCGAGACGGGGGCGGGAGGGCACGGTCCCCGCGGCCGACCTGCTGGCGAAGGTACGGACGTGCGACCGGATCTCCGCCGGCCTGTACCGCACCGACGCCGAGAGCGCCCCGACCGTCCCGGTGTGCGGGCTGAAGGGCGCGGTGTTCTGGCAGGCCGACCTGGACGTGGACTGCGACGGTCAGCGCACGACCCACTGCAACGAGGACCGCGACCCCTGGTACCAGGACGACACCGCCTTCCACCAGTCCGACGGCAAGCCGCTGCGCGCCGACGCCCTGCCGTACGTGGTGGTGCCGGGCAAGAGCGCCCTGTGGGACCACGCGGCGGCCGGCATCGTCGGTGGCGGAGTGGTCGCCGTCATCCACGGTGATCAGGTGGAGTACGCCGTCGTCGGGGACACCGGCCCCAAGGAGATCATCGGCGAGGCGTCGTACGCGACCGCCGAGGCCCTGGGCATCGATCCGGACCCGGCGACCGGGGGCGCCGAGTCCGGGGTGACGTACATCCTGTTCAAGGACTCGCGGGTCTCCCCCGTCGAGAGCCATGCGGCGGCGGTCGCCCTCGGGGACCGGCTGGCCCGGCAGTTCCTCGCGGAGAACTGACTCGGCGGGGGCGTACGGCCGTGTGGACGGACTACGCGTCCGGCACGAACAGGTCGGCCCGGTGGTACCGGCTCCCGGGTCGGCCGGGTCGAGGTGCCTGACCGGGCACCACCGCTAGCCGGACCGGCGATAGGCGTGCAGGGTGAAGACGGGGTCCGGGCGGGGACGGTCCTGGTCGGGCAGACGGGCCAGCCGCGCGGCGAACTCCTCGGTACGGGGCTCACTGGGCGGCAGCAGGGTGAACCAGCCCCGCCGGAGATCCGTGATCGTCCGGCGCGGGCTGCGCCCCTGCCCGACCCCGGTGAACCGCGCCTGACCGGTCCGCACCATCCCGGCCTCGGCGGCATACGCGTCCACCTTGGCCGGGTCGTCGGCGGCGGGCCGCCGGGGACGCGGTCCGAGCACGGCGTCGATGTCGCTGCCGACGTCGTGCGCCTTCGCCTTGTCGACCGTGGTCACATAGGTCCCACCCGGCCGCAGCACCCGCGCGCACTCCCCGAGCACGGCCCGCAGATCGGCCGGATCGTCCAGCAGGTGGAGCAGCCAGACACTGGTGACGACGTCGAAGGCGCCGTCGGCGAAGGGCAGTCGCCGGCTGTCACCTCGCACCACAGCGCCGGGTACCCGAGCGGCAGCCTTGCCGACCATGGCAGGCGTGAGATCGACCCCGGTCACCCGCAACCCTGGCCGCGCCCCCACCATCCACCGCGTCACGATCCCCGTACCGCACCCGTTGTCCAGCAGACGCCCCTGCCGCTCCCCGGCCAACCCGAGCACGGCATCGGCGGCGGCC
>NZ_MUNH01000366.1:0-12895 GCF_002154615.1 Streptomyces recifensis | reverse complement strand
CACGCGCCGCCGCTTCGACGCGGGCAAGCTGCTGCTGCGCATCGACCCCTCCGACCCCGGCTCGCTGACCACCCTGGAGTCCGCCGCCCGCGCCGTCGACGCCATGGCTGAGCGCCGACTCCCGCTGTTCATCGAGCCGTTCCTCAGCCGACGCGGCCCGGACGGGCGCGTGCGCAACGATCTGTCCGCCGAGGCCGTGACCACCTCCCTCGCCATCGCCTCCGGACTCGGCGGCTCCTCCGCCTACACCTGGTTGAAGGTGCCCGTCACGGAGAACCCGGACGACATGGCCGACGTCATGGCGACCACCACGCTGCCCGCCGTCCTGCTGGGCGGCGAGTCCGGCGGCTCCCCGCAGGAGCAGGCGGCCGCGTACGAGAAGTGGCGCGGCGCGCTGCAACTGCCCACCGTGCGCGGCCTGGTGGTCGGCCGCACACTGCTGTACCCGGCGGACGGCGACGTGGCCGCCGCCGTGGACACCGCCGCAGGACTGCTGTGAGGGCCCCGCATGACGAGCACCCGACTCCATCTGCCGCACGGCGAGGCCGCGAGCGGCCCGTACGCGCTCGACATCGGGCCGGATCAGGAGGACCGGCTTCAGGGTTGGGCCCACACGCGTCTGCGCGTCGTGGAGCTGGAAGCGGGCGGCACCCATACCTTCGACACCGGTGACGCCGAATGGATCGTGCTCCCCCTCCAGGGTGCATGTACCGTACAAATGGACGAGAAAGAGTTTCAGATCCGGGGCCGGGAGAACGTGTTCGCGGCAGTCTCCGACTTCGCGTACGCCCCCCGCGACAGCCGGGTCCAGATCGCCTCCGGCGCGGGAGGCCGCTTCGCCCTGGCAGGAGCGAAGTGCGAGCGACGACTCCCCGCCCGCTACGGCCCCGCGCCGGAGGTTCCCGTCGAAGAGCGCGGCAGCGGCACCTGCGCCCGCCAGGTGCGCAACTTCGCCGCCGCCGACACCTTCGACTGCGACCGGCTCATCGCCGTGGAGGTCGTCACCCCCGGCGGCAACTGGTCGTCCTACCCGCCGCACAAGCACGACGAGCACCGGCCGGGGGAGGAGTCCGAGCTGGAGGAGATCTACTACTTCGAGATCAAGGAAGCCGGCCTCGGCTACCAGCGCGTCTTCCCCTCCCGTGCCGGCGGCGCCGACCTGCTCGCCGAGGTCCGCACGGGTGACGCGGTGCTCGTACCCGACGGCTGGCACGGCCCGTCGATCGCCCAGCCCGGCCACGCCATGTACTACCTGAACGTGATGGCCGGCCCCGGCGCCGACCGGGAGTGGCGGATCAGCTTCCACCCCGACCACACAGGGGGTTACCGGTGACCACCAGGCTCACGGTCGCGCAGGCGCTCGTCCGTTTCCTCGCCGCCCAGTACACCGAGCGCGACGGCGTCCGGCAGCGGCTCATCGGCGCCACCTGGGGGATCTTCGGCCACGGCAACGTCGCCGGACTCGGCCAAGCCCTGCTGGAACACCGCGAGTCGATGCCGTACCACCAGGGCCGCAACGAGCAGGCGATGGTGCACGCGGCCGTCGGGTACGCCCGCCAGTCGAACCGGCTCTCCACCCACGCGGTGACCACCTCCATCGGCCCCGGCGCCACCAACCTCGTCACCGGCGCCGCCCTCGCGACCGTCAATCACCTGCCCGTCCTGCTGCTGCCCGGCGACGTCTTCGCCGCCCGCCCCGCCGACCCCGTCCTCCAGCAGCTCGAACTCCCCTACGCGGGCGATGTGTCGGTGAACGACACCCTGCGCCCGGTGTCCCGGTACTTCGACCGGATCACCCGTCCCGAGGCGCTGATCCCGAGCGCGCTCGCCGCCGTACGGGTGCTCACCGACCCGGTCGACACCGGCGCCGTCACCCTCGCCCTCCCGCAGGACGTGCAGGCGGAGGCGTACGACTGGCCCGAGGAGTTCTTCGCCGACCGGGTGTGGACCGTGCGCAGGCCCGGCGCCGACCCGGCCGAACTCGCCGAAGCGGTACGGGTGATCAGGGAGGCCCGGCGTCCCCTCGTGGTCGCGGGCGGCGGGGTCCACCACAGCCGTGCCGAGGAGGCGCTCGCGGAGTTCGCCGCCGCCACCGGCATCCCGGTCGCCTCCACCCAGGCCGGCAAGGGCTCCCTGCCGTACGACCATCCCCAGGACGTGGGCGGCATCGGCCACACCGGCACCCGCACCGCCGACGAACTCGCCCGCGCGGCCGACCTGGTGATCGGGGTCGGCACCCGGTACACCGACTTCACCACCGCCTCCGGCACCCTCTTCGAGGACCCCGGTGTGCGCTTCCTCAACCTCAACATCGCGCCCTTCGACGGTCACAAGCTGGCCGGGCTGCCGCTGGTGGCCGACGCCCGCAGCGGGCTGGGCGAGCTGACCGAGGCGCTGGGGATGCACGGGTACCGGGTGCCGGAGGCGTGGGTGGCCGGCTACACCGAGGGCAAGGCCCGCTGGGAGGCGAGCGTCGACGCCTGCTTCGCTGCCGAGGACCCCGACGCGGTGCCGACCCAGGCCCAGGTGATCGGCGCGCTGGACGCCCTGGTGGACGCGAGCGACATCATCGTCAACGCGGCCGGTTCCCTCCCCGGCGACCTGCACAAACTCTGGCGGACCCGCGCCCGCGACCAGTACCACCTGGAGTACGGCTACTCCTGCATGGGCTACGAGATCCCGGCCGCCCTCGGCGTGAAGCTCGCCGCGCCCGAGCGGAACGTCTGGGCGCTGGTCGGTGACGGCACCTATCTGATGATGCCGACCGAGATCGTCACCGCCGTGCAGGAGGGCGTCGCGATCAAGATGGTGCTGATCCAGAACCACGGATACGCGTCCATCGGCGGTCTGTCCGAGTCGGTCGGCGCCGAGCGCTTCGGCACGGCCTACCGGTATCCCGCCGGGGACGGCACCCTCACCGGCCCGCCGCTCCCCGTCGACCTCGCCGCCAACGCGGCCAGCCTCGGCATGCGGGTGCTGCGCGCCGGGACGGTCTCCGGGCTGCGGGAGGCCCTCGCCGAGGCGCGCGCCGCCGACACCCCCACTTGTGTCTACGTGGAGACCGAAACGTCCGACAGTGTGTCGGGCGCGCCTCCCGCCGCGGCCTGGTGGGATGTTCCTGTGGCCGAGACCGCGACCAGACCGTCCGCGGTCAAGGCACGCGAGCTGTACGAACGGCATCTGCCGGCCCGCCGCCGCCATCTGTGAGAAGGAGCCCGAGGACATGACGAAGATCGTCAACCACTGGATCGGCGGGAAGACCGCCGAGGGCGCGTCGGGCACGTACGGGCCGGTCACCGACCCGGCGACCGGCGAGGTCACCACCAAGGTCGCCTTCGCGACCGTCGAGGAGGTGGACGCGGCGGTCGCCGCCGCGAAGGACGCCTTCGCCACCTGGGGACAGTCCTCGCTGGCCCAGCGCACCTCCGTCCTCTTCAGGTTCCGCGCCCTGCTGGACGGGCACCGCGACGAGATCGCCGCGCTGATCACCGCCGAGCACGGCAAGGTCCACTCCGACGCGCTCGGCGAGGTCGCGCGCGGCCTGGAGATCGTGGACCTGGCCTGCGGGATCACCGTCCAGTTGAAGGGCGAGCTGTCCACCCAGGTCGCCACCGGCGTGGACGTGGCCGCGATCCGGCAGCCGCTCGGCGTGGTCGCGGGCATCACCCCGTTCAATTTCCCGGCGATGGTGCCGATGTGGATGTTCCCGCTCGCCATCGCGTGCGGCAACACCTTCGTGCTGAAGCCCTCGGAGAAGGACCCGTCGGCCGCTCTGAAGCTGGCGGAACTGCTGGCCGAGGCCGGGCTGCCGGACGGCGTCTTCAACGTCGTGCACGGTGACAAGGTGGCCGTGGACCGGCTGCTGGAGCACCCGGACGTGAAGGCGGTGTCCTTCGTCGGCTCCACGCCGATCGCCCGCTACATCCACACCACTGCCTCCGCCCACGGCAAGCGCGTCCAGGCCCTCGGCGGCGCGAAGAACCACATGCTGGTGCTCCCCGACGCCGATCTCGACGCGGCGGCGGACGCGGCGGTGAGTGCCGCCTACGGCTCGGCGGGCGAGCGCTGCATGGCCATCTCGGCGGTCGTCGCCGTCGGCTCCATCGGCGACGAGCTGGTGCAGAAGATCCGCGAGCGCGCCGAGAAGATCAAGATCGGCCCCGGCACCGACCCCACCTCGGAGATGGGCCCGCTGATCACCAAGGTCCACCGGGACAAGGTGGCCGCCTACGTCACCGGCGCCGCCGACGAGGGCGCCGAGGTGGTGCTCGACGGCACCGGATACACCGTCGAGGGCCACGAGGGGGGCCACTGGATCGGCATCTCCCTGCTCGACAAGGTGCCGACCAGCGCGAAGGCGTACCAGGACGAGATCTTCGGCCCGGTGCTGTCCGTGCTGCGCGTGGACACCTACGAGGACGGCGTCGCCCTCATCAACGCCTCCCCCTACGGCAACGGCACCGCCATCTTCACCCGCGACGGCGGCGCGGCCCGCCGCTTCCAGCTGGAGATCGAGGCCGGCATGGTCGGCGTCAACGTCCCCATCCCGGTCCCCGTCGGCTACCACTCCTTCGGCGGCTGGAAGGACTCCCTCTTCGGCGACCACCACATCTACGGCAACGACGGCACCCACTTCTACACCCGCGGCAAGGTCGTCACGACCCGCTGGCCCGACCCCTCGGAGGCCCCGGCGGGCGTCGACCTGGGCTTCCCCCGCAACCACTGAGCCGCGCGGACATCCGGGCCCGGAGGCGGCTTTCGCCGCCTCCGGGCCCGTCTTTTTTCGGCCGGGGACTGCGGTTCCCGTACGGGGTGACGAGGGCGCGGGCGCCTGCGAGATGGTGCTGTTTCGGTCGTCGATGGGGGGATCGGGGTGCGGATTCCGTAGGTCGGAACCCATTGACGTGGCGGTTTTCGTCGGTGTTCGATGCAGCGCCGGGAGCGAGACGTACGACACACCGCGAGCCGCCGGAGGCGATACCGCTCCCGCCCGAGTCCTCACCGCACGAGTCGATCGGACGCCGCATGACCGACACGCTCCGCCCCGCCGAGCCAGCCCACGCCGCAGAGACCGGTGACGGCCCGCGGAAACTCAAGCGTTCCATCGGCGTCGTCGGCGGTACCCTGCTGACGCTGTCCTGCGTGACGCCCGCCTCCACCCTCTTCGTGGTGGTCCCGGACCTCTTCGGCACCCTCGGCACCGCGACCGCGCTCACCATCGCCATCGGCTCCGTGCTCTGTATCGCCGTGGCGTTCTGCTACGCCGAGCTGGGCACCCTCATCCCCAGCGCGGGCGGCGAGTACGCCATGGTCTCCACCCTCGCCGGGCGCCTCGCGGGCTGGCTGGTGTTCGTGCTGTCGCTGCTGGTCGTGGTGATCGTGCCGCCCGTCATCGCCATGGGCACCGCCGACTACATAGCCCCCCTCGTCCACGTGGACCCCGCCCTCACCGGCGCCGGGGTCATGCTGCTCGCCACCCTCGCCGGGCTGCTCGACCTGCGCGCCAACGCCTGGATCACGGGCGTCTTCCTGGTCCTGGAGGTGATCGCGGCGGCCGTGGTCGCGGTGCTCGGCTTCTCCCACGCCCACCGGGGCGCCGGGAGCCTGGTCTCCATGGAGGTGGCCGGAGCCCACGGCGGCATCGACCCCGTCACCGCCGCACTGGTCGTCTCCGGACTCGCCATCGCCCTCTTCGTCACCCAGGGCTTCTCGACCGCCGTCTACCTCTCCGAGGAACTGGAGCACCCGCGCCGGGACGTGGCCCGGACCGTGCTCGCGACTCTCGCCATCTCCACCGTGATCATCCTGGTGCCGGTCGCCGCCATCACCATGGGCGCCACCGACCTGAAGGAACTGACCGGCGGGGACCTCAGCGCGATGGTGACGGCCTGGTCCAGCACGGCCGTCGGTACGTTCGTCAGCCTCTGCGTCGCCCTCGCCATCATCAACGCGGGCATCGTGATGGTCATCCAGAACTCCCGCGTCCTGTTCGCCTCCGCCCGCGACAAGGCGTGGCCCACCCCGGTCAACAACCTGCTCTCCCGGCTCGGCCGGTTCGGCTCGCCCTGGGTCGCCACCCTCACCGTCGGCATCCCCGGCGCGCTGCTCTGCTTCGTCGACCTGGACACCCTGTACGGCGTCACAGGGGTCTCCGTCACCGCCATGTACCTGCTCGTGGCCGTCGCCGCCCTGCTGGGCCGCCGCGACAGCCACCGGCACACCCCCGCCTGGCGGATGCCGCTGTGGCCGGCCGTACCCGTGCTGCTCATCGCCGTCCTCGGCTACGTCCTCGTCCAGCAGGACCCCGTCTACCTGCTCCTGACCGGCGGGATCACCGCGGCCGCCACCCTGTACTGGGCGCTGTACCTGCGGCCCCGCCGCGACACCCACTGGCTGGTCTCGCTCCCCGAGGACGCCCGAGGCTGACGGCGCGGGGCAGAGCACAGACCTACCGCGCCCGCAGTACACCCGCCCGGGCCCGTACCGTTGGGTCATGGATCTCCGAGTGCCCCGGCTGCTGAAGAGGCCCCGGCGGGCCGCCGCCGCGCTGGGGGCCGCCGTACTGCTGGCCGCCACCGGCACGTGGACCGCGACCGCGTCCGACACGCCCCGCCCGCACCGCACCGACCGGGTCCTGGCCATGGCGGACGGCACCCGCGTGGACACCTCCTACTTCACCTCGGGAGGCGGAGGCCGGCGCCCCGCCGTTCTCCTGGCCCACGGCTTCGGCGGCAGCAAGGACGACCTGCGCGCCCAGGCCGAGGACCTCGCCGGGCACGGGTACGCCGTACTCACCTGGTCCGCACGGGGCTTCGGTCACTCGACGGGCAGGATCGGGCTCAACGACCCGGCGCACGAGGTCACCGACGTCTCCCGCCTCATCGACTGGCTGGCCACCCGCCCCGAGGTCCGCCTCGACAAGCCCGGCGACCCGCGCGTCGGCATGGCGGGCGGCTCGTACGGCGGGGCGATCTCCCTGCTGGCGGCCGGGCACGATCCGCGCGTCGACGCCATCGCGCCCGCCGTCACCTACTGGGACCTCGCCGACGCACTCTTCCCCAACGGCGTGTTCAAGCGGTTGTGGACCGGCGTCTTCTTCAACTCCGGTGGCGGCTGCGCCAAGTTCGAGCCCGCACTGTGCGCGATGTACCAGCGTGTCGCCCAGTCGGGCGTCCCCGACGCGGACGCCCGCGCCCTGCTCCGGCGCCGCTCACCCGCCGCCGTCGCCGACCGGATCAAGGTCCCCACGCTGCTCTTCCAGGGCCAGACCGACTCCCTGTTCACCCTCGCCCAGTCCGACGCCGCAGCGCGCGCGATCCGGGCCAACGGCGCCCCCGTCAAGGTCGACTGGATCGCGGGCGGCCACGACGGGGGAGACCTGGAGACCGGCCGGGTCCAGGGGCGGGTACGGGACTGGTTCGACCATTACCTCAAGGGCCGGCCGGTCGGCACCGGCCCCGCCTTCCGGGTCACCCGCACCGGCGGAGTCGACTCCACCGACGGCAGCACCCGCAGCCGGGGCGCCACCGCCGGCGCCTACCCCGGCCTGCGCGGCGACCCCCGCACCATCCCGCTCACCGGCCGCGAGCAGCGCGTCGCCAACCCGGCAGGCGCCAGCCCGCCCGCCGTCTCCGCCCTGCCCGGCCTCGGCGGAGGCGGCCTCGCCCAGCTCTCCGCCCTCGGCACCGGCGTCTCCCTGGACTTCCCCGGCCAGTACGCCAGGTTCGACGCGCCGCCACAGCGCACCGCCCTCCGTATCACCGGCACCCCGACCGCCCGCGTCCACGTGAGGTCCACCAGCGACGACGCGGTCCTCTTCGCCAAGCTCTACGACGTCGGCCCCGGCGGCGGCCAGGTGCTTCCCGGCCAGCTCGTCACCCCGCTCAGGATCACCGGCGCCAAGGCGGGCAAGGACGTCACCGTCACCCTTCCGCCCGTGGACCACGAGGTGCAGCAGGGCCACCACCTCCGCCTGGTCCTCGCCGCCACCGACCTCGGCTACGCCTCACCCACCGCCCCCGCGACCTACACGGTGTCCCTGAGGGGCCCGTTGAGCGTGCCCACGGCCCCCGCCGTCACCACCGCGGCCACCCCGCTGCCCGCCTGGGTCTGGTGGCTCCCCCTCGTGGGCGCCGGGACGGCCCTGGCCCTCCTCCTCTCCGCCCGCCGCCGCACCACAGCCGCCGCACCCGACCCCGGCCTTACCGAAGTCCCGCTGGTCATCACCGGCTTGAGCAAGCGCTACGCCAAGTCGTCGGACCGGTACGCCGTACGCGACCTCGCCTTCCGCGTCGAGAAGGGCCAGGTGCTCGGCCTCCTCGGGCCCAACGGCGCGGGCAAGACCACCACCCTGCGCATGCTGATGGGCCTGATCCGGCCCGACGGCGGCGAGATCCGCGTCTTCGGCCACGCCGTCCGCCCCGGCGCCCCCGTCCTCTCCCGCGTCGGCGCCTTCGTCGAGGGCGCCGGCTTCCTGCCCCACCTCACCGGCCGGGAGAACCTGGAGCTGTACTGGCGGGCCACCGGCCGCCCCCCTGAGGACGCCCACCTCGCGGAGGCCCTGGAGATCGCCGGCCTCGGCGACGCCCTGGCCCGCGCGGTACGCACCTACTCCCAGGGCATGCGCCAGCGCCTGGCCATCGCCCAGGCCATGCTGGGCCTGCCCGACCTGCTCATCCTGGACGAGCCCACCAACGGCCTGGACCCGCCGCAGATCCGCGAGATGCGCGAGGTGCTGATCCGGTACGCGGCCGCCGGACGCACCGTCATCGTCTCCAGCCACCTCCTGGCCGAGGTCGAGCAGTCCTGTACCCACCTGGTGGTCATGGACCGGGGCCGGCTGGTCCAGGCCGGCCCGGTCCGGGAGATCGTCGGCTCCGGCGACACCCTGCTGGTCGGCACCGGCACCCCCCTCGCCGACCCGGTCGTGGACAAGGTGGCCGCCCTCGACGGCGTCGCCTCCGCCGTACGGACCGAGGACGGGCTGCTGATCCGCCTCGAACCCGGCAGCACCGCGGGCGCACTCGTCGTGGACCTGGTCCGGCTGGAGGTGCCCGTGCTCTCCGTCGGCCCGCACCGGCGTCTGGAGGACGCCTTCCTCACCCTGATCGGAGGCTCCGCGTGAGCACGCTCACCGAGACCGCGGAGACGGCACCCGGCTACCGCGCCTCGCGCACCCTGCCCGTACGCGTGGAGCTCGTCCGCCAGCTCGGGCGGCGCCGCACGCTCGTCATGGGCGCCGTCCTGGCCGCGCTGCCGCTGGTCCTGCTGGCCGCGTTCGCGATCGGAGGTGACCCGGCCGGGCGGGGGCGCCGGATCTCCCTGATGGACACGGCCACCGCGTCCGGCGCCAACTTCGCCGCCGTCAGCCTCTTCGTCTCGGCCGGCTTCCTGCTCGTCATCCCGGTCGCCCTGTTCTGCGGGGACACGGTCGCCTCCGAGGCCGGCTGGTCCTCGCTGCGCTATCTGCTGGCGGCGCCGGTGCCCAGGGCCCGGCTGCTCCTGTCCAAGCTCGTGGTGGGGCTCGGCATGAGCCTGGCCGCGATGATCCTGCTGCCCACGGTGGCCCTCGCGGTGGGCACGGCCGCCTACGGCTGGGGTCCGCTGCTCGTGCCGACCGGCGGGGCGGTGGAGGCGGGAACGGCGGTCGGGCGGCTGGCCGTGGTGGTGCTGTACCTCTTCGTCTCGCAACTGGTCACCGCCGGGCTCGCGTTCTGGCTCTCCACCCGGACCGACGCCCCGCTCGGCGCGGTGGGCGGTGCGGTCGGGCTCACCATCGTCGGCAACGTGCTGGACGCGGTGACCGCGCTCGGCCACTGGCGGGACTTCCTGCCCGCGCACTGGCAGTTCGCCTGGGCCGACCTCCTCCAGCCGCACGCGGAGTGGGCCGGCATGGCCCAGGGCGCCTCGGTCTCGGTCACCTACGCCCTGGTCCTCTTCGCCCTGGCCTTCCGGGGCTTCACCCGCAAGGACATCGTGTCCTGACCCGGGAAACACGGCGGCGGCCCACCGGTCGGAACCGGTGGGCCGCCGCTGCGGGGGGCTCGATCAGCCGTTGCCGGCGCCGTTGCCGGACAGCGCGGAGATGTCGTCCAGGATGTGCGACAGCGGCTCGTCGCCCTTGGCCTGGGTGGAGTTCTCGACGCACTGCTGGTTCTGCGGCGAGGACAGGACGGGGATGTCCTGGATGCCGACGTTGATCAGGGCCACCAGGGACTGGGCGTTGAGCTTCGCCGGCAGGCCGATGCAGGGCTTGTTCAGCGACCCCTGCACCAGAGCCAGCTGCGGGCTCATGTTGCCGTAGGTGGCCGAGTTGCCGAACGACTGCGAGGCGCCGTTGCCGCTGAACGACGTGGTGCCGTGGTCGTCACCGATGGCCAGGGCCTGCGGGGCGGCCGCGCCCGCGAGACCGGCGACGGAGGCGGCGACGGCCGCGGTTGCCCACAGCTTCTTCATGTTGGTTCCCTTCGAAAGGCGGACTCCGGGGAGGAGCTGCGTGATCGTCAACGGGGAAGCGGTCGCCGGGGTTGCGGTCTTTGACCCTATCGGGGCAGCGCAGTCCGATGAGTGCACAAACGCCCCCGGCACAACCGCCACCGGAAACACCGACGGGCCGCCGAAGGTCTCGGCGGCCCGGAGGGCCGGACCCCGTGCGGGGTCCGTGAGCGTACGGAGGCTCAGTTGTTGCCGGCGCCGTTGCCGGACAGCGCGGAGATGTCGTCCAGGATGTGCGACAGCGGCTCGTCGCCCTTGGCCTGGGTCGAGTTCTCGACGCACTGCTGGTTCTGCGGCGAGGACAGGATCGGGATGTCCTGCACGCCGACGTTGAGCAGAGCCACCAGGGACTGGGCGTTGAGCTTCGCGGGCAGGCCGATGCAGGGCTTGTTCAGCGAGCCCTGGATGAGCGCCATCTGCGGGCTCATGTTGCCGTACGTCGCGGAGTTGCCGAACGCCTGGGAGGCGCCGTTGCCGCTGAACGACGTGGTACCGGTGTCGTTGCCGATGGCCAGGGCCGGCGACGCGGCGGCGGCGGAGACGCCGGCAACGGACGCGGCGACCGCGGCGACGGCCAGAACCTTCTTGATCACTTGCGATTCCCTTCTGGAGAAACCCCGTCCATCGGAGTGCCCGGCTCAACTGCCGGGCCGGGGACGGGGTTGCTCCCGTTCACTCCAACGGCCGACGGGGTGCGCGGGAAAACGGCCACGCGCCTCGGCGGAATTCCGTCTCCTCCGTGCACCGGAAGCGATCCGATCGGGTGACTTACCGCAACCAATCGGCGCCCCCCGGGTTGATGTCTCCGCAGGAACGACCGTCTGGCGAGCAGCCAGGAAAGCATCTGGCGAGCAGCCAGGAAAGGAAAGCGAAATGCTGAAGAAGGCAATGGCCGCGGCGGCGGTCGCCGCGTCCTTCGTGGGCGTGTCGGCGGCGGCGGCCCCTCAGGCGCTTGCCATCGGCAACGACACGGGCACCACGTCGTTCAGCGGCAACGGCGCCACCGAGGCGTTCGGCAACAACGTGACCAACGGCGACCTCAGCCCGCAGGCCACCCTGGTGCAGAGCTCCGTGAACAAGCTCTGCGTCGGCCTGCCGGTCAAGGCGAACATCCAGTCGGTGCTGGCCCTGATCAACGTCGGCGTCCAGGACATCCCCGTCCTGTCCTCGCCGCAGAACCAGCAGTGCGCCGAGAACTCCACCCAGGCGAAGAACGACGAGCCGCTGTCGCACCTCGTCGACGACGTCTCCGTCCTCGCGGGCAACGGCGTCGCCAACAACTGACGCGGGCGCGAGCGCTTCCAGAAAACCGCCCGGCAGCACGGATTTCCGTGCCGCCGGGCGGTTTTCGCTGTTCATTTCCAGGACCTACGGGTTGCTCCATGCTGTCAATTCCCTGGGGGCGTTCGAGTGAATTGACCGAGGGTGCGCGTTCCACAGTTTCTTCCGCCGTCTATTCCTCGTTCTACAGCCTGCCGGTCATGGTGCGAGCCGTTCAAGTTGTGCTCGCTCGGTTTCGGCCGTCACAAGGCATGACCGCAGAGAAGGGAAAGACCATGAAGAAGAGCGCTGCTGTCGTCGCCGGCGCCATCCTGGCTCTGGGCGGGGCGGCTCCCGCCTTCGCCGACGCCGGTGCCGAGGGTGCCGCGATCGGTTCGCCGGGCGTGCTGTCCGGGAACGTCGTCCAGGTCCCGATCCACATCCCGGTCAACGTCTGTGGCAACACCGTCAACGTGATCGCCCTGCTGAACCCGGCGTTCGGCAACGCCTGCGTCAACGACTGACGCGCATAACGCAAGGCACCAGCCCTACGGCTGCGTTCAGGCCGGCCCCGGACCGTCGATCCACTGTGAATCTGCGTTCCGGGGCCGGCCTTCCCACTTCTTCGAGCAGGAAGACCACGAGATTGCGACAGACCCTGAGCAAGGGCATGGTCGTGGCCGCCGCCGCGACGGGTGTGCTGTCCTTGTACGTCAGTCAGGCGCTCGCCGATTCGGGAGCGCACGGAGCCGCACGGGGCTCTCACGGCGCGCTGTCCGGCAACACCCTCCATGTGCCGGTGCACGTCCCGGTCGACATCTGCGGGCACTCCGTCGATGTGGCGGCCGCGCTGAACCCGGCCGTCGGCAACGCCTGTGTCAGGGACGCCCTCCCCAGGGCGCCCCGCACCACCGCGCCGTCGTCCTACGGTGACGACGACGGACCGAGCACCCCCGTCAAGACCCCGCCCGCGTACGGCGCCGAGGAGACCAAGCGGCCGGCCGCGTACGGGGACGACGACGAGACCACCCGCCCGTCCTACGGCCACGACGAGCCGAGCGCCCCGGTGACCACCCGGCCCGCCTCGTACGGCGACGACGAGGAGACGACGCCTCCGCCGCCGTACGGCCACGACGAGGAG
>NZ_MUNH01000035.1:0-33600 GCF_002154615.1 Streptomyces recifensis | reverse complement strand
GGCCGCCGCCTTCCTCGGCGCCCGCGGTCGCACCCGCCGTGCCCTCTGGCTGCTGATAGCCGGGACGATGATCATGGCCCTCGGCGACCAGTTCGACTGAGCCCCGGAAAGGCTCGGCCGTCACCGCGGAAGCCGCAGCGCACAGCGGGCGTTAAGACGCCTCTCAGACTCCGTCCGTACGGTGCCGGGCATGGCTACGAAGACAGCGGAAGGCGCCGGGACCGAGACCGGCGCGCAGCACGACGAGACGGTGGCGGAGACCGCCGTGACCGAGGAAGCCCCCGAGCAGCAGGAGACCGGCGAGGAGACGGCCGCCGCCGAGTCGGGCCGCGCGTCCGGGGTCGGCCAGGGCGCCGGTGCCGTGGTGTCCGCCGCGCTCGGTCTGGTCTCGCTCAACGGCGGCTGGGTCGGCACCGTCGCCTCGGCCCGCGCCCAGCTCATGGGCCAGCTCAAGACCTCCTCCCAGGCGGGGGTCGCCCAGCAGATCAAGGCGGTCTACGGCGACGCCTGGCACGCCACCGCCCTGTGGGCCGGCCTGTTCGCGGTGGCCGCGCTGGTCGTGGGCGTGGCCGTGCTCGCCCGCCCCGCGTTCGGCGCGCCGGGCCGCCCGCAGGCCCCGTGGATCAAGTCGGTCGCGTGGGGCGGTGTCGCGCTCGGCGTCGTCGGCCTGCTGCTGGCTGCGCTGAAGTACTCCGACGCGCTGCTCGGCCTGCCCTCGGCGGGCTGACCGCAGGAGCGGGGGCGGTGTGTGGCACCGCCCCCGTCAGCGGACCCGCAGCTCCAGCAGGCGGTCGTCGGCCTTCCCGGGGTCGCCGCGGCCGTCGGTGTTGCTGGTCAGCAGCCACAGTCGGTCCTGCCCGGCCGGGGCCACCGTGCGCAGGCGGCCGTACTCGCCTTTGAGGAACGCCTGCGGCGGTGCCGAAGCCGAGGTCGAGCGCAGCGGGACGCGCCAGAGGCGCTCGCCCCGGAGGCCGGCCATCCAGATCACCCCGTCCACGTAGGCGATACCGCTCGGGGACGCCTCGTCGGTGTGCCACTGGGCCAGCGGATTCTGCAGGCGCGCGTCGGTGCCCTTGCCCTCGGTGCCGGGCCAGCCGTAGTCGCCGCCGGGCTTGATCGCGTTCAGCTCGTCCCAGGTGTCCTGCCCGAACTCCGACGCGAACAGCCGCTGTTGCTTGTCCCAGGCCAGACCCTGCACATTGCGGTGGCCGTAGGAGTACACCGGGGAGCGGCCGAGGGGGTTGCCCGGCGCGGGCTCGCCCTCCGGGGTGATCCGCAGGATCTTGCCGCCGAGCGACTTCTTGTCGGGGGCCAGCCCGCTCTCGCCGCTCTCGCCGGTGCCGACGTACAGCATGCCGTCCGGGCCGAAGGCGATCCGGCCGCCGTTGTGGATGCGGCCCTTGGGGATGCCCTTGAACACCGTGTCCGGGGCGCCCAGCTGATCACCCGGCGCCCGCTTCTCGTCGTACCGGACCCGGACCACCCGGTTGTCGGAGGCCGAGGTGAAGTAGGCGTAGACCATGTGGTCCGAGGCGAAGCCGGGGGAGAGAGCGATGCCCAGCAGGCCGCCCTCACCGGCGGGCTCGACCCCGGAGATGCGGCCCGCCACCGTCTTCTTCCCGGTCCTGGCGTCGATCCGGGTGAGGGTGGCGTCGTCGCGGGAGGAGACCAGCAGGTTCCCGTCGGGCAGCGGGGCCAGCCCCCACGGGCTCTTCAGGCCCTCGGCCACCGTCCGCAGCACCTGCACCGAGCCCTTGGCGGGCGGGGCGGTCTCGGAGGGGGACTGCGCCGTGGCGGTCACCAGGCCCCCGGAGGGCGCTCCCCGCCCGTCACCTCCGTCCGAGGAGCAGCCCGCGGCCAGCAGCAGCGTGGTCGCGGCGAGTACGGCGGGCACGGTTCGGCTTCGCACGGTCAAGGTCCCTTCGAAGGGGGTCGCACCGACACTGCTACCCCACCAGACGCGCACCGTGTGCGTCCGGCGTTCAGTCCCACGATCCCAGCGCCGGGGGCAGGGCGGCCACCTCGGAGAGGTCCTCCTGGGTCAGCCGCAGCGCGGCCGCCGCCGCGTTCTCCCGCGCCCAGCGCTCCCGCTTGGTGCCGGGCAGCGCGACGACCTGCGGTCCCTGTGCCAGCACCCACGCCAGCGCCACCTGCGCCGGGGTGACGTCCTTGCCGTGCCGTCGCGCGACGCGGCGGAGTCCGGCCACGAGGGGCTGGTTGGCCGCCATCATCTCCGCCGTGAAACGGGGGTGGCGGGCGCGCAGATCGTCAGGTTCGAAGCCCTCGCCCGGGGTCAGCGTCCCGGTGAGGAAACCATTCCCCAGGGGCATCGCCGCGAGGAAGCCGATGCCCCGCTCCGCACACCAGGGCAGCAGCGCGGTGAGCGCCTCCGGCGACCACACCGACAGTTCCGCCTGCACCGCGCTCACCGGGAACACCTGCTGCACCCGTTTCAACTGGCGCAGTGTGCCGTCATGCAGCCCGTTCCCCGGGCGGCGTCCGCCGCGCGCGCCGACCGCGCACAGGCCCAGCGCGCGGACCTTACCGGCCCGCACCAGGTCCGCCATCGCGCCCCAGGTCTCCTCGACGGGGACCTCCGGGTCGGCGCGGTGCAGCTGGTACAGGTCGATCACGTCGGTCTGCAGGCGGCGCAGCGAGGCGTCGCAGGCCCGCTTCACATAGCCGGGGCGCCCGTTGGCCACGATGTGCTGATCACCCACCAGCAGCCCGGCCTTGGTCGACACGAAGGCGTCCGCGCGCCGCTCCCTCAGCACCCGGCCCAGCAGCAGCTCATTGGTGAACGGGCCGTACATGTCGGCCGTGTCCAGCAAGTCCGACCCGAGGTCCAGCGCCCGGTGCACGGCCCGCAGCGACTCCTCGCCCCGCTGCCGCGACCCGCTGTACGCCCAGCTCATCGGCATGCACCCGAGCCCCACGGCCCCCACCGAGAGCGCCCCCGTGCCGATCGTCCTGCGCTCCACCTGCCGCGAACCTCCCTCGCCGAGGCTCCCAACCTAACCGCTGCGCCCCGGCTGCCTGAACTAGCCTCCTGACCATGAGCGAAGACGTCTGGCTGCCCATCCCGCCCGAGGAGATCAAGGGGCTGCCCGCGGGCCCGAACTACCTGTTCTGGGACGGCGGGCAGGAGGATTTTCCCGGTGATCCGGCGGAGTGCGCGGTGTACGTGGTGCCGTACATGCGGCGCGAGCCCGTGAAGGTGCGCCCGTTGGAGGCGATGACCGGCCTGCGGGTGGTCCAGACGCTCACCGCGGGCGTGGACGACATCACCGCGAACCTTTCCCTGATCGTCCCCGGCGTCCAGCTCTGCAACGCACGCGGAGTCCACGACACCAGCACCGCCGAGCTGGCCCTCACCCTCACGCTGGCCTCGCTGCGCGGGATTCCGGGGTTCGTGCGGGCGCAGGAGGAGGAGCGCTGGCAAGGGGAGTTCCGGCCCGCTCTGGCCGACCGGAACGTGCTCATCCTCGGCTACGGCGCCATCGGTTCGGCCATCGAGGACCGGCTCGCGCCCTTCGAATTGGGGCGCGTGATCCGGGTGGCGCGCTCCGGGCGCACCACCGCGCGCGGGGACGTGCATCCGCTCACCGCACTTCCCCGACTGCTCCCGGACGCGGACGTGGTGATCCTCGCGACGCCCCTCACCGACGAGACGCGGGGCCTGGTGGACGCCGACTTCCTCGCCCGCATGAAGGACGGCGCGCTGCTGGTGAACATCGCGCGCGGGCCCGTGGTCGACACCGACGCCCTGCTCAGCGAGGTGCGGAGCGGGCGCCTCACCGCCGCGCTGGACGTCACCGACCCCGAACCGCTGCCGCCGGGCCACCCGTTGTGGCGGACGCCGGGCGTACTGATCACCCCGCATGTGGGCGGCCCGAGTTCGGCGTTCCGGCCGCGCGCCGAGCGGCTTCTGGTGGACCAGTTGACCCGGTTCGTGAACCATGAGCCACTGCGCCACGTGGTCCTCACCACCGGGGCGTGAGCCGCTCGTCGGCACCCTCCGCGACCCTCCGGGCGCGTTGTGTGCCCGCATAGTCGCTGGTCGTCACGGAGAGTAGAGAAGCTATGTCCCTGAGTGACGATCCTGGTGTATCGTCCCGACAGGGGTGCGCCGCCGACCGATCGGCGCCGGGGACGAACATTTCAGCTCTGTGAGGGGGGCGACGGGCGATGCACGGCCTATGGACGAACGATCCGACGCGGCGGAGCCGCCGACGGCGACCCTGGCGCACGACCGCGTGCGGGTGCGAGCGGCCGATGAGCCGGCTCGCCCTGCACCCCCGGCCGGGCGCCCGGCACAGGCATCCGCACCGGCCCCCGAGGGGCACCGGCGCGACCCGCACCGGGAGGGCGCGGTGAGCGCGCCGCCGGTGACCACGACCGCGCTCGACGGAGCGCCCCGCGCGCCGCAGCAGCCCGTCCGCACGCCCCCCACCCGGCCACCGGCAGCGGCCGGCGACGGATCGCGGCTCACCCAGCAGCTCACCCTCGCCCTGGTCTGCGCGGCCTATGCCGTCGGCTCGGCCTTCGACTGGGGGAACGAGCAACTCGCGCTCTTCATGGGGGACTTCGGGCTCAGCGCGGCGGCCGGCACCGCCGCCGTCTCCTGCTTCCTCTACGCCCGCAGCCGCCGCGTCCGCTTCCGCCCCGCCTGGCTGCTCTTCGCTCTCTCCTCCGCGATGGCCGCCCTGGGCAACGCGGTCTGGGGGTGGTACGAGGTGGTCCTCGAACGCACCGTGCCGAGTCCCAGCTACGCCGACCTGTTCTTCCTCTGCTTCGCGCCGCCCGCCATCGTGGGGCTGCTGGTCCTCGCCAAACGTCCGGCGAGCCGGGCCGGCTGGATCTGTCTCACGCTGGACGCCTGGCTCATCGGCGGCTCACTGCTCACCCTCTCCTGGAGCCTGGCGCTCGCCCAGACCGCCCGGATCGACGGACCGAGCGTCGAGCACACCGCCCTCTCGCTGGCCTACCCCCTGCTCGACATCGTGCTGGTCAGCATGGTGCTCGCGCTGCACTTCCGGCGCAGTCCGGGCAACCGCACCGCCGTCAACACCGCGATCGGCGCCCTGGCGCTCACCGTGATGTGCGACGCGCTGTTCACCTCGCCGCTGCTGCACAGCAGCTACCGCTCCGGGCAACTGCTGGACGCGGGCTGGTTCGCGGGCTCCCTGCTGCTCGCCTACGCCCCCTGGGCCGCACCCAGGGGGCGCGAGGGCGACCGGGGCGCGTCCGAGACCCGTGTCGTGCACGAGCACGTGCCGGGCCAGCGCGGTCCGTCCAGCGCGCAGCCGCACCCGCCGGGCGCGGAGGGCCACCGGTACCCGTCAGGGCGGCCGCTGACCGGCTCGCTGGCCGCCCTCACCCCGTACCTCGCCGCCGCCGTCTGCACGCTGGGCATCCTGTACAACGTGCTCAACGGGCGCCGGCCCGACCACGTGGTGCTGATCACCGCGGGCGCCGTGGTGCTGGCCCTCGTCATCCGCCAGGGCATCATGCTGCTGGACAACATCACCCTCACCCAGGAACTGGCACAGAAGGAGAACCACTTCCGCTCCCTGGTGCAGGGCTCCAGCGACGTCATCATGATCGCCGCGCCCAACGGTGTCCTGCGCTATGTCTCCCCGGCCGCCGCCGGGGTCTACGGCAGCAGCGCCGAGGCCCTGATCGGCACCGAACTGGCCGCGCTGATCCACCCCGAGGACCTGGGCTGCGTGGTGCACGAGGTGCGCCGCTTCCTGGCCGCCGACCCGCTGGCCGAACCCACCACCCGCATCGAGTGCCGCTTCCGCTCCGGCCGGGGCGGCTGGCTCAACGTGGAGTCCACCGTCAACCGGCACCACGGCGGGCTGATCTTCAACAGCCGGGACGTGACCGAGCGGGTCCGGCTCCAGGCCCAGCTCCAGCACAACGCCGAGCACGACCCGCTCACCGACCTGCCCAACCGCGCCCTGTTCACCCGGCGTGTCCAGCAGGCCCTGTCCGGGCGCCGGGCCACCGACCGGGGCGCCGCCCTGCGCGGCACGGCCGTGCTCTTCATCGACCTCGACGGCTTCAAGGCCGTCAACGACACCATCGGCCACCAGGCCGGGGACGAGCTGCTGATCCAGGCCGCGCGCAGACTCCAGGACGCCGTGCGCCAGGGGGACACCGCCTCCCGGCTCGGCGGGGACGAGTTCGCGGCCCTGATCACCGGCGACGGCACCCGCGACCGGGCCGCCCGCGAGCGGCACATCCTGGAGCTGGCCGACCGGCTCCGGCTCACCCTCTCCCAGCCGTACGTCATCGACGGCAACGATGTCCGGGTCAACGCCTCCATCGGCGTCGCCTTCGCCGAGCCCGGCCTCGGCGCGGGCGAGTTGCTGCGCAACGCCGACCTGGCGATGTACCGGGCCAAGGCCGGCGGCAAGGGCCGGGTGGAGCTGTACAAGCCGCAGATGCAGCAGGACGTGGTGCGCAAGGCCGAGCTGGCCGGGCGGCTGCGCGCCGCGCTGCACGAGGGCGAGTTCGCGCTGCTGCACCAGCCGGTGGTGTGTCTCAACGGCGGCCGGATCGCCTCGGTCGCCACCCACGCGCGCTGGCGCTCCGCCCAGGGGGTGCTGTTCACCCCGGCCGAGTTCCTGCGGGTGGCCGAGGACGGCGACCGTACGGCCGAGCTGGAGCGCTGGATACTCCAGGAAGCCGTGGAGCAGGCCGCCGAGCGCGCCGCGAGCGGCCTCGTCGTCCCGGTGTCCGTACGGATGAGCGCCCGGCGGCTGCTGGACCGCTCGCTGCCGCTCGGCTCCATCGAGGCGCTGCTCACCCGGCACGGGCTGCCGCCCGGCGCGCTGATCATCGAACTGTCCGGCACCGACCCGCGGATCTCCCAGGACGAGCTGGAGCGCCGCCTGACCGCGCTCAGCCGCCTCGGCGTGCGGATCGCGCTCGACGGCTTCGGCAGCGGCCACGCGGCCATCACGGCGCTGCGCAGGCTCCCCGTGGACATCCTCAAGCTCGACCGCGGGCTGATCGAGGGCGTCGTGGAGTCCGCCCGGCTGCACAAGATCACCAGCGGGCTGCTGCGCATCGCGGGCGACCTCGGCCTGCAGACCGTCGCCGAGGGTGTGGACCTGCCGGAACAGGTGGTCGCCCTGCGTGCCATGGGCTGCACCCACGGCCAGGGCATGGCGTTCGCCGGGCCGGTGGACGAGTACCGGCTGCGCCGGGCGCTCGCCTCCGGCCGCTTCCCGGTGCCGCACGCCCCCGCCGAGCCGGTCTTCGCCGGGAAGGGTGCCGGGCTCTACTCCGGGACCATGTCCACCGTGTTCGGCGGGACGGTGCTCCGCTCACATGATGAGACGGCCGTCCCACCCACTTGACACATGGTGCGCGCCGGGGGGAGGGTCAGTGCCATGCGCACCCGAATTCTCGTACTTGGAAAGCGCGTCGGCTGAGCTGGGGCTTCGTCGGACACCGTCCGGAAATCCCAGCACCCCTCACCGACGCGCTCCCCTCGCTTGCCTTGCGGCACGGGGGGTTTTTTGTTGCACGAGTGACCCTCGTGCGGCCCCCCGCTCCCGCACCCACACCGCCCGAACCTCGCAAACCCTCAAGCTCGAGAAGAGAATGACGATGACCGAGCAGGCCACCGGGGCCCACCACCCGCAGCCGCGGCCCCGATCCGGAGGACAGCACTCCGCCCCCGTCGAGCACGTCACGGGTGCGCAGTCCCTCATCCGCTCGCTCGAGGAGGTGGGGGTCGACACCGTATTCGGCATTCCCGGGGGCACGATCCTTCCCGCGTACGACCCGCTGATGGACTCCCAGCGGGTGCGCCACGTGCTGGTCCGCCACGAGCAGGGAGCGGGCCACGCGGCCACCGGGTACGCGCAGGCCACCGGCAAGGTCGGCGTGTGCATGGCGACCTCGGGCCCCGGCGCGACCAACCTGGTGACCCCGATCGCGGACGCCAACATGGACTCGGTGCCGCTGGTCGCGATCACCGGCCAGGTGGTCTCCAAGGCGATCGGTACGGACGCCTTCCAGGAGGCGGACATCGTCGGCATCTCCATGCCGATCACCAAGCACAGCTTCCTGGTCACCAAGGCCGAGGACATCCCGAGGACGATCGCCGAGGCGTTCCACATCGCCTCGACCGGGCGCCCGGGCCCGGTCCTCGTCGACATCCCCAAGGACGTGCTCCAGACGCGGACGACCTTCTCCTGGCCGCCCGTGACCGACCTGCCCGGCTACCGCCCGGTGACCAAGCCGCACGCCAAGCAGATCCGCGAGGCCGCCAAGCTGATCACCAGCGCCCGCCGTCCCGTCCTCTACGTCGGCGGCGGGGTGCTCAAGGCCCGCGCCACCGCCGAGCTGAAGGTCCTCGCCGAGCTGACCGGCGCCCCCGTCACCACCACCCTGATGGCACTCGGCGCCTTCCCCGACAGCCACCCGCAGCACGTGGGCATGCCCGGCATGCACGGCTCGGTCACCGCCGTCACCGCGCTGCAGAAGGCCGATCTGATCGTCGCCCTCGGCGCCCGCTTCGACGACCGGGTCACCGGGAAGCTGGACAGCTTCGCGCCGTACGCCAAGATCGTGCACGCCGACATCGACCCGGCCGAGATCGGCAAGAACCGCGAGGCGGACGTGCCGATCGTGGGTGACGCCCGCGAGGTGCTCGCCGACCTGATCCAGGCCGTGCAGAAGGAGCACAGCGAGGGCCACCGGGGCGACCACACCGCCTGGTGGAGCGACCTGAACCGCTGGCGGGAGACCTACCCCCTCGGCTACGAGACGCCGGAGGACGGCTCGCTCTCCCCGCAGGCGGTCATCGAGCGCATCGGCCGGCTCGCCCCCGCCGACACGATCTTCGCTGCGGGCGTCGGCCAGCACCAGATGTGGGCCGCCCACTTCATCCAGTACGAGCAGCCCGCGACCTGGCTCAACTCCGGCGGCGCCGGAACCATGGGGTACGCGGTCCCGGCCGCGATGGGCGCCAAGGCCGGACAGCCCGGCCGTACGGTCTGGGCGATCGACGGCGACGGCTGTTTCCAGATGACCAATCAGGAACTGACCACCTGTGCCCTGAACAACATCCCGATCAAGGTCGCCATCATCAACAACGGCGCCCTCGGCATGGTCCGCCAGTGGCAGACGCTGTTCTACAACCAGCGCTACTCCAACACCGTGCTGCACTCCGGCCCCGACGGACCCACGGGCCCCAGCGCCGGCACCCGCGTGCCCGACTTCGTGAAGCTGGCCGAGGCGATGGGCTGCCACGCCATCCGCTGCGAGCGCCCCGAGGACCTGGACAAGGTCATCGAGGAGGCCAACGCGATCAACGACCGCCCGGTCGTCGTCGACTTCATCGTCCACGAGGACGCGATGGTGTGGCCGATGGTCGCCGCCGGGACCTCCAACGACGAGGTCATGGCCGCGCGGGGCGTCCGTCCCGACTTCGGCGACAGCGACCAGGACTGACCGAGGATACGAGCGAGAGAGACCACGACCATGTCCAAGCACACGCTCTCCGTCCTGGTGGAGAACACACCGGGCATCCTCGCCCGCATCGCCGCCCTCTTCTCCCGGCGCGGCTTCAACATCGACTCCCTCGCGGTGGGTGTCACCGAGCACGCCGACATCTCCCGCATCACCATCGTGGTGAACGTCGAGGACCTGCCGCTGGAGCAGGTGACCAAGCAGCTCAACAAGCTCGTCAACGTGCTGAAGATCGTCGAACTGGAACCCGGACAGGCCGTCCAGCGTGAACTCGTTCTGGTGAAGGTCCGCGCGGACAACGAGACCCGGTCGCAGATCGTGGAGATCGTCCAGTTGTTCCGCGCCAAGACCGTCGACGTCTCCCCGGAGGCCGTCACCATCGAGGCCACCGGTTCCGGCGACAAGCTGTCCGCGATGCTGAAGATGCTGGAGCCCTTCGGTATCAAGGAGCTGGTGCAGTCCGGCACCATCGCCATCGGACGCGGCGCCCGTTCCATCACCGACCGCTCCCTGCGCGCCCTCGACCGCAGCGCGTGACCCCCGGCCCGGCCGCCCCGCGGGGCGACCGGATGCCGAGACCCCGAAACCTTCCGTCCCCCCACCGCAATACGGTGGGCGCAGCACCCGCACCTCAAGGAGAGAACCAGTGGCCGAGCTGTTCTACGACGCCGACGCCGACCTGTCCATCATCCAGGGCCGCAAGGTCGCGGTCATCGGCTACGGCAGCCAGGGCCACGCCCACGCCCTGTCGCTGCGGGACTCGGGCGTCGACGTCCGCGTCGGTCTGCCCGAGGCCTCCAAGTCCCGCGCCAAGGCCGAGGAGCAGGGCCTGCGCGTGGTCACCGCGGCCGAGGCCGCCGCCGAGGCCGACGTCATCATGATCCTGGTCCCGGACCCG
Organism: Streptomyces recifensis; assembly: GCF_002154615.1. Classification (NCBI taxonomy): domain Bacteria; kingdom Bacillati; phylum Actinomycetota; class Actinomycetes; order Kitasatosporales; family Streptomycetaceae; genus Streptomyces; species Streptomyces recifensis. The sequence continues at coordinate 23,207 of NZ_MUNH01000035.1, read as the reverse complement.
CTCCAGGCCCAGGTCTACGAGGAGTCCATCGCCCCGAACCTGAAGGACGGCGACGCGCTGTTCTTCGGTCACGGCTTCAACATCCGCTTCGGCTTCATCAAGCCCCCGGCCGAGGTCGATGTCTGCATGGTCGCCCCCAAGGGCCCCGGCCACCTGGTCCGCCGCCAGTACGAGGAGGGGCGCGGCGTGCCCTGCATCGTCGCGGTCGAGCAGGACGCCTCCGGCAACGCCTTCCCGCTGGCCCTGTCGTACGCCAAGGCCATCGGCGGCACCCGCGCCGGTGTCATCAAGACCACCTTCACCGAGGAGACCGAGACCGACCTGTTCGGTGAGCAGGCCGTGCTCTGCGGCGGCACCGCCGCCCTGGTCAAGGCGGGCTTCGAGACGCTGACCGAGGCCGGCTACCAGCCGGAGATCGCCTACTTCGAGTGTCTGCACGAGCTGAAGCTGATCGTCGACCTCATGTACGAGGGCGGCCTGGAGAAGATGCGCTGGTCCATCTCCGAGACCGCGGAGTGGGGCGACTACGTCACCGGCCCGCGCATCGTCACCGACGCCACCAAGGCCGAGATGAAGAAGGTCCTCGCCGAGATCCAGGACGGCTCCTTCGCCAAGAACTGGATGGACGAGTACCACGGCGGCCTGAAGAAGTACGACGAGTACAAGAAGCAGGACTCCGAGCACCTGCTGGAGACCACGGGCAAGAAGCTGCGCAAGCTGATGTCCTGGGTCGACGAAGAGGCGTGAGCCTCGTGGCGGCCGGCGGCGGCGCCCCCTGGCGGGGTGCCGCCCGCCCGGCCGCCGCGCCACTACACTGCTGCACAACAAACGCGTCAGGCCCACAGTGTCGTGCGTCTTCCACGCGGCTAGCACCCCTCCACCGCCAGCGGCCGTCGGGACGGCCGTCCGCAATGGACTTGTGAGGACTCACGTGAGCTCGTACCCCAGTCGAAAAGCCACGGTACTCATCGCTGAAGAGCTGTCGCCCGCCACCGTGGACGCACTCGGGCCGGACTTCGAGATCCGGCACTGCAACGGAGCCGACCGCGCCGAACTGCTCCCCGCCATCGCCGACGTGGACGCGATCCTCGTCCGCTCGGCCACCAAGGTCGACGCCGAGGCGATCGCCGCGGCCAAGAAGCTGAAGGTCGTCGCACGAGCCGGCGTCGGCCTGGACAACGTCGACGTCTCCGCCGCCACCAAGGCCGGCGTGATGGTCGTCAACGCCCCCACCTCCAACATCGTCACCGCCGCCGAGCTGGCCTGCGGTCTGCTCGTGGCCAGCGCGCGCAACATCCCGCAGGCCAACGCCGCTCTGAAGAACGGCGAGTGGAAGCGGAGCAAGTACACCGGCGTCGAGCTGGCCGAGAAGACCCTCGGCGTGGTCGGCCTCGGCCGCATCGGCGCCCTGGTCGCCCAGCGGATGTCCGCCTTCGGCATGAAGGTGGTCGCCTACGACCCTTACGTACAGCCCGCGCGGGCCGCGCAGATGGGCGTCAAGGTGCTGTCGCTGGACGAGCTGCTGGAGGTCTCCGACTTCATCACCGTCCACCTGCCCAAGACCCCCGAGACCCTCGGTCTGATCGGCGACGAGGCGCTGCGCAAGGTCAAGCCGACCGTGCGCATCGTCAACGCCGCGCGCGGCGGCATCGTCGACGAGGCGGCGCTGTACGCGGCGCTGAAGGAGGGCCGGGTCGCCGGCGCCGGGCTCGACGTGTACGCGAAGGAGCCGTGCACCGACTCCCCGCTGTTCGAGCTGGACCAGGTGGTCTGCACCCCGCACCTCGGCGCCTCCACCGACGAGGCCCAGGAGAAGGCCGGTATCGCGGTGGCCCGCTCGGTGCGCCTCGCCCTCGCCGGTGAGCTGGTGCCGGACGCGGTCAACGTCCAGGGCGGTGTCATCGCCGAGGACGTGAAGCCCGGTCTGCCGCTGGCCGAGCGCCTCGGCCGCATCTTCACCGCGCTGGCGGGCGAGGTCGCGGTCCGCCTCGACGTCGAGGTGTACGGCGAGATCACCCAGCACGATGTGAAGGTGCTCGAACTCTCCGCGCTCAAGGGTGTGTTCGAGGACGTGGTGGACGAGACCGTCTCCTACGTCAACGCCCCGCTGTTCGCCCAGGAGCGCGGTGTCGAGGTCCGCCTCACCACCAGCTCCGAGTCGGCCGACCACCGCAACGTGGTCACCGTGCGCGGCACCCTCGCGGGCGGCGAGGAGGTGTCGGTCTCCGGCACGCTGGCCGGTCCCAAGCACGTCCAGAAGATCGTCGCGGTCGGCGACTACGACGTGGACCTCGCGCTCACCGAGCACATGGTCGTCCTCAGCTACGAGGACCGTCCCGGTGTCGTCGGCACCGTCGGCCGGGTCCTCGGCGAGGCGGGCATCAACATCGCCGGTATGCAGGTGGCCCGCTCCACCGCCGGCGGCGAGGCGCTGGCCGTCCTGACGGTGGACGACACGGTCGACCCGGCCACGCTGGGCGAGCTGGCCCAGGAGATCGGGGCGACCTCCGCCCGGTCGGTCAACCTGGACTGATCCGCACCCCGAACACGCCGGAGCGCCGGGCGGACCCCCTTGCGGGCCGCTCGGCGCTCCGGCGTCTCAGGGCTGCTCGGCGTCCGGTCCGCGCAGGGTCAGCGCGGCGCCGATCGCGGCCAGCACCAGCACGCCCGCCCCGGCGAGGGCCGCCGCGTGCATCCCGGAGGTGAACGCCTCCCGCGCCGAGGCGAGCAGCGCCTCCCCGGACCGGCCGGGCAGCCGGGCCGCGGTGACCAGCGCGCCGCCGAGCGTCTCGCGGGCCTCGGCCGGGGTGCCGGACGGCATCCGGTGCCGGTAGACGGCGGCGCCGACCGAGCCCAGGACCGCCATGCCCAGCGCGCCGCCGAACTCCGTGGCCGTTTCCAGCTGGGACGAGGCGGTGCCCGCCCGCTCCGCCGGGGCACTGCCCATCGCCAGGTCGGTGAGCTGGGACAGCACCATCACCGCACCGCAGGCCAGCACTCCGGCGGCGGCCAGCAGCAGCCACAGCGACCCGGTGCCGGTCAGCGCGAGCAGCCCGTACCCGGCGGCCGAGACCGCGAACCCGGCGGCGACCACCCGGCCCCGGTCCACGCCCCGGGCGACCAGCGCGGCGGTGACCGGCCCCGCGACCCCGATCAGCACCGACGGCACCAGGCTCCACAGCGCGGCCGACAGCGGGCTCTTGCCCAGCACGGACTGGAGGTACTGCGTGGTGAAGATCGCCGAGCCCAGCATGCCGAAGGCGGACACCAGGGTCAGCACCACGGCCGGGGTGAAGCCCCGGTTCCGCAGCAGCGCGGGCGGCACCAGCGGGGAGGCGGCGGTGCGCTGGCGTTGGACGAAGAGGGCGGCGAAGAACAGGCCGACCGTCACCGACATCACGTACCGCACGTGCCAGCCCTCGGACGGGATCTCCTTCAGGCCGTAGATCACCGGGAGCGCGGCGGCCAGCGAGAGGGGGACGCTGATCCAGTCGAAGGCGCCGGGGGAGGGGTTTTGGGACTCGGGGAGCAGGAACGGGCCGAGGGCCAGGAGCAGGAGCATCGCGGGCAGGTTGACCAGGAAGACCGAGCCCCACCAGAAGTGCTCCACCAGCACCCCGCTCAGCACCGAGCCCAGTGCGATCCCGCCGGTCATCACCCCGGACCACAGTCCGATCGCCTTCGCCCGCTGGGCGGGGTCGGTGAACATGGTGCGCAGCAGCGCCATGGTGGACGGCATCAGGGTGGCGCCGCCGACGCCGAGGACGGCGCGGGCCGCGATCAGGGTGGTGGCGCTGTCGGCGTAGGCGGCGAGGACCGAGGCGGCACCGAAGGCGGCGGCCCCTGCCAGCAGGAGCCGGCGGCTGCCGACGCGGTCGCCGAGGGCGCCCATCGTCATCAGCAGGCCGGCCAGGACGAAGCCGTAGACGTCGAAGATCCAGAGCTGCTGAGTGCCGGTCGGGCGGAGGTCCGCGCTGATCGCCGGGGTGGCGAAGTACAGCACGGACACGTCCATCGAGACCAGCAGCAGCGGCAGCATCAGCACGCCCAGCGCGGTCCACTCGCGCCGTCCGGCACGAACGGGCTGGTCCTGCACGGGAGTCGGGGTGGTGCTCGTTGCGCTCTGCGGATTCACCATGCCGAGGAATGTACGGCTGTATTAAACGGCTGTCTAGAACGCTTGTATAAGTCATGCGTATAGGACGCTCGTATGGACCGGGATACGCTGGCCGGCATGGGACACCGTGAGGATCTGCTCGAGGGCGCCAAGCGCTGCCTGCTGGCGAAGGGGTTCGCCCGGACCACCGCGCGCGACATCGTGAAGGAGTCGGGCACCAACCTGGCCTCGATCGGCTACCACTACGGCTCCAAGGACGCCCTGCTCGCCCAGGCGTACGTGGCGCTGGTGGAGGAGGCGGGGGACACCTTCGGCGGTGCCGAGCCGGAGGGCGAGCCCGGCTCGCCGGAGCGCTTCCACTGGGTGTGGTCGAACATCATCTCCGCGATGCGCGAACCCGGTTCGGTCTTCCGGCTCAGCATGGAGGTCATGACCATCGAACTCCCCGAGGTCCGCGCCTACCTGGGCCGCGAGCAGCGCGAGGGCGGACGCGGCCTGGTCGCGCTGCTCACCGGCGTACCGGAGGACGAGGTCACCGACGAGACCGCCGACACCCTCGGCCGCTTCTACCTCACCCTGATGACCGGCCTCATCGCCCAGTGGACCTTCGACCCCGAGACGGCCCCGGACGCGGACGCCCTCACCGCCGGGCTGCGCCGGGTCGTGGAGGGCGTGCGGAAGGGCTGAACGCTCAGCCCAGCCGGGCCCGCTTCAGGGCCATGTGGAGGAGGAGGCGGTCCTCGCCGTCGTCCAGGTCCAGGCCGGTCAGGCGTTCCACGCGGCCCAGGCGGTAGTAGAGCGTCTGGCGGTGGATGCCCAGTTCGGCCGCCGCCCGGCCGGCCTGGCCCGCGCAGTCGAGGTAGACCTCGGCGGTGCGGGCCAGTTCCTGGTGGGCGGGAGAGAGCAGCGGCGCCGCCACCGGGTCCTGCACCGACCTCGGCGGAAGCGCGGACAGCAGCCGGTACGGCCCGATGCCCCGCCACTCGGCCACCGGCGCGAACCTCGGCTCCGCCAGGGCGGCCCGCGCCGCCGCCGACGCCTCCTGCCACGCCGTGCCCAGCTCGGCCAGCCCGGCGCGGGGTTCGCCGACCCCCACTCCGACCACGGCGCCCTCCGCCTCCTTGATCAGCCGCGTGGCCGCCACCAGCGCCGGGGCCGTCACCTCCGTACTGCGCAGCCGCACCAGCACCGCGAGGCTCTGCGCCGTCGCGCCCCAGGGCACCGTGCACAGGGCGGTGGCGTGCGGGACGGTGCGTACCGAGGGGGCGTCGTCGGGGTCGGCGGAGAACCAGGGGGCCACGCAGACCACGGTGTGCGGGCCGTCCGCGCGCGGACCCAGCGCGGTGCGCAGGTCGGTGACGGCCATGTCCCGCTGCCAGCCGTCCTCCGCCGTGAGCACCGCCCGAAGCTCCCGGCCGAGCCCCGCCCCGGCCCGCGCCTCGTCGGCCAGCAGCGCGCCGATCCGCCCGGTCACCGGCATGGCGGCGGCGAGCTGGGCGTCGCTCGGGCCGGGATCGTCGTCCAGCAGCCACACATAGCCGAGCACGACACCTCGATGGCGTACCGGCAGGCAGATCCGGCCCCGGTAGACGCCCGCCTCCGGGGTGGGCGGGATGCGCACGGGTTCCGTCGCGCGGGTGATGCCGAAGCCCTCGAACCACGCCCGGACCGCCGAGGTCGAGCGCCGGGTCAGGATCGAGCGGGCCCGCACCGGGTCCAGCGCGGTGGGGTCCAGCTCGCCCTCGCTGTCGTACGCGCCGAAGGCGATCAGTTCGAAGTCCCGGTTCTCCAGGGTCGCCGGGGCGCCCAGCAGCTCGGAGATCTCGTCCACCAGCTCCTGGTAGTCATCTCGGTAATCGGCCGCCACTCGGGCATTCTCCCGCATATCCGAGCCCGCTTCATACATCTGTCTGAGAACCGGTGATCGGATGCGTGACGTCTGTCGATGGCCCACCATCGAAGAGATCCCTAGGTTTCACGGTGGTTCTCCGTGCCGTCCCCGAATCGTCGGGTCCCGGCCGTTTCGGTGCTTTTGTTGTGGAGGTGCCCCGTGCTGGGTCCCGTGATTCTCGCCGCGTCGCGCAGCGACCGGATGCGTCGTCTGATCTCGGCCGCCCCGGTGACCAAGCAGGTCGTCGACCGGTTCATCCCCGGCGAGACGGTGGACGACATCGTCCCGATCATCTCGGAGCTGACCGCCAAGGGCCTCGAGCTCACGATGGACGTCGTCGGCGAGGACATCACCACCCCCGAGCAGGCCGCCGCCGCGCGGGACGCCTACCTCGCGCTCGTCGACCACCTCAAGGACCTCGACCTGGGCGAGCGGGTCGAGATGTCCGTCAAGCTCTCCATGTTCGGCCAGGCGCTGGAGGGCGGCCACGAGCTGGCCCTCGCCAACGTGCGCCCCGTCGTCGAGGCCGCCGCCGCCATCGGCACCACGGTCACCCTGGACGCCGAGGACCACACCACCCTCGACTCGATGTTCGCCATCCACGAGGAGCTGCGGAAGGACTTCCCCGCCACCGGCTGCGTCATCCAGGCGTACCTCTTCCGCACCGAGGCCGACGCCCGCCGTCTGGCCGCCGCCGGCAGCCGGGTCCGCCTGGTCAAGGGCGCCTACAAGGAGCCCGCCGAGGTCGCGTACCAGCAGAAGCACGAGATCGACAAGGCGTACGTCCGCGTCCTGAAGACGCTGATGGAGGGCGATGGCTACCCGATGATCGGGTCCCACGACCCCCGCCTCATCTCCATCGCCCAGGAACTCGCCCACCGCGCGGGCCGTAAGCTCGACGAGTACGAGTTCCAGATGCTCTACGGCATCAGGGGCGACGAGCACCTGCGGCTGGCCGCCGAGGGGCACCGCATGCGTGTCTACACCGCCTACGGCACCGACTGGTACGGCTATTTCATGCGCCGTCTCGCCGAGAAGCCGGCGAACCTCCAGTTCTTCGTACGCAGCATGATCACCAAGGGCTGAGCCCGAACACCCGCTCAACGTAAAGGAGTTACGGATCTCATGGACGCTGTGACCCAGGTCCCCACCCCCGTCAACGAGCCGGTGCACGGCTACGCCCCCGGCAGCCCCGAGCGCGCCCGGCTGGAGGCCAAGCTGAAGGAGCTGGCCGAGAACCCGGTCGACCTGCCGATGACCATCGGCGGCGAGAAGCGGATGGGCGGCGGCGAGTCCTTCCAGGTGGTCCAGCCGCACAACCACAAGGCCGTCCTCGGCACCCTGCGCAACGCCACCCGCGAGGACGCCCAGGACGCGATCGACGCCGCCCTGGCCGCCGCCCCGGCCTGGCGCGCGATGTCCTTCGACGACCGTGCCGCGATCATCCTGCGCGCCGCCGAGCTGCTCTCCGGCCCCTGGCGCGAGACCATCGCCGCCTCCACCATGCTGGGCCAGTCCAAGACCGCCCAGCAGGCCGAGATCGACAGCCCCTGCGAGCTGGTCGACTTCTGGCGCTTCAACGTGCACTACGCCCGCCAGATCCTGGCCGAGCAGCCCCCGGCCAACTCGCCCGGCGTGTGGAACCGCATGGACCACCGCCCGCTGGAGGGCTTCGTCTACGCGATCACGCCGTTCAACTTCTCGGCCATCGCCGCCAACCTGCCCACCGCGCCCGCCCTCATGGGCAACGTGGTGGTCTGGAAGCCGTCCCCGACGCAGACCCACGCCGCCGTGCTGCTGATGCGGCTGCTGGAGGAGGCCGGGCTGCCCAAGGGCGTCATCAACCTGGTCACCGGCGACGGCATCGCCGTCTCCGAGGTCGCCCTGGAGCACCGCGACCTCGCCGGCATCCACTTCACCGGCTCGACCAAGACCTTCCAGTACCTGTGGAAGACGGTCGGCAACAACATCGAGAAGTACCGCGCCTACCCGCGTCTGGTCGGCGAGACCGGCGGCAAGGACTTCGTGGTCGCGCACCCCTCCGCCGACCGCGCGGTGCTCAAGACCGCGCTGACCCGCGGTGCCTTCGAGTACCAGGGCCAGAAGTGCTCCGCCACCTCGCGTGCCTACATCCCGGCCTCCATCTGGAACTCCGGTTTCAAGGAGGAGTTCGCGGCCGAGGTCGACGGCCTCACCATGGGTGACGTCACCGACCTGTCGAACTTCATCGGCGCGGTCATCGACGAGCGCTCCTTCGCCAAGAACAAGGCCGCCATCGACCGCGCCGCCGAGGACGCCACCTGCCGCATCGTCGCGGGCGGCTCCTACGACGACTCGGTGGGCTACTTCGTCCGCCCGACCGTCATCGAGTGCACCGACCCCGACAACGAGGTCTTCCGCACCGAGTACTTCGGCCCGATCCTCGCCGTGCACGTCTACGAGGACGACAAGTACGACGAGATGCTGACCCAGATGGAGTCGGTCTCGGACTACGCCCTCACCGGCTCGGTCATCTCCAACGACCGCGCCGCGGCGGCGTACACGATGGAGAAGCTCCGCTACGCGGCGGGCAACTTCTACATCAACGACAAGTCCACCGGCGCCGTCGTCGGCCAGCAGCCCTTCGGCGGCGGCCGCGCCTCCGGTACCGACGACAAGGCCGGCGCCCCGCAGAACCTGATGCGCTGGACCCTGACCCGCGCCATCAAGGAGACGCTGGTCCCGCCGACCGAGTACGGCTACCCGCACATGGGCTGACCCCTTCGGGGGCGACAGCCCTCACGATCCGGCCCGGCGAGCCCGCCCTGAACGGGCTCGCCGGGCCGTCGTGTGTCCGGCCGCTGCCAGGTTGTCTCCTTCGGAGCACCTGGCTGGAGAGAAGAACGCCACTGCCTGACCCTGGTGATGCAGCGTGGGACGGTGTGGCGCTGTTTGCAGGCGTCGGTGCGGCTCGCCGGCCGGACCCCTTGTGACAGCCCCCGGTGACGTGCTGATGGGCAAGCGGCCGCCAGTCACGGCAAGCACCGTTGCGTACCAGCGCAGCGGGATCAGCGGCCGGCGCGGCGGGCGGTGGCGAAACGGCGCCGGTAGGCGGCCGGGGAGATGGACAGTTCCCGGGCGAAGACGCGGCGGAGGCTCTCGTAGCTCGGGAAGCCCGCCAGGGACGCAGCCTCGGTCGCGGTGCAGCCCTGATCGAGCAGCGCCTTGGCGATGTCGAACCGGATCGACTCGACGTAGCGGGCGGGTGTGGTGCCCAGCTCCTCCTGGAACAGGCGCGTGAGGTGGCGCGTACTGACGTGGAGACGGGCGGCCAGTTCGGTGAGGGAGTAGGCGCCCGCAGGATCTGCCGTCACCAGGTCGACGACCCTGCGCAGGGCGGGAGACCGGGGCGGCGAACCCTTCAGGGGAGCGGAGAACTGCGACTGGCCGCCCGCACGTTGCAGGTAGACCACCAGTGCGCGGGCCACCTCGCGGCTGACCTCGACGCCGTGGTCCTCCTCGACGAGGGCCAGGGCGAGGTCGATGCCCGCGGTGACGCCCGCCGAGGTGTAGACGGTGCCGTCGCGCACATAGATGGCGTCGGGTTCGACGAGGGTCTTCGGGTGCCGGGCGGCGAGTTCGTCCGCGATCTTCCAGTGGGTGGTCGCCCGTCTGCCGTCCAGAAGACCGGCAGCGCCGAGGACGAAGGCTCCGGAGCACACGGCGGCGACCCGGCCGGAGCGCGCCGCGAGATCCCTCGCGCCCTCTGCCAGGTCTCGGGTGACGGCCGCTCGGGGGTGGACGTTCGCGCCCGGCATCAGGAACGTGCCGGGATCTGGCTGGGTGGCGGCGCTGCCGTCGACGGCGATCCGAATGCCGACCGAGGAGGTGACGTCGGCGCCCGTCGTCGACACCACGGCGATCCGGTAGTGGGCACCGAGAAGATTCGCCTCTCCGAACACCTCGGCGGGGCCGGCGACGTCCAGCATCTTGACCCCGTCGTGGACGAGGACCACCACCCGATGCGGGTCAGTGCCCACTGACCCATCCTGGGATGACTGGATACGAGTGGTTCATGGCCGGACCGAGGCGGCGCCGGGGCCGTGGGGTCGGCATCGTGGCGAACACACGCATGGTCACCTCAGCACCTCTCACCGGAAAGCACAGACATCATGAGCGACATCATCGCAGGAGTGGAAATTCCCGAGACCCCGGCTGTCGCACTGGCCACGGAATTCATCAGGGTCAGGACGAACCCATTGATCTTTCACCACTCCAGGCGTGTATTCCTCTTCGGTTCCCTCCATGCGCGTGAGCTGGGGCTCCAGCCCGATCCCGAGTTGCTGTACCTCTCGGCGATGTTCCACGACGCCGGGCTTCTGATCCCGTTCTCGGACGTGCAGCAGCGCTTCGAACTGGACGGCGCCGACCATGCGCGCGCGTTCCTGCTCGATCGCGGGTTCCCGGAGAAGGCCGCTGAAACGGTCTGGACGGCTATCGCCCTGCACACGACACCGGGGATTCCCGGCCGGATGGGGCCCGAGACGGCAGCGACGAATTACGGCGTGCTGACCGACGCCGTCGGCTGGGGACTGGACAGCCTGCCGGCGGACCAAGTCGACGAGATCGTCGCCGCCCACCCGCGCGGTGAATTCAAGAAGGGATTCCTGCAGGAATTCGTCGACGGCCTCAAACACCGTCCCGACACGACCTACGGAACCATCAACGCGGACATCCTGGAACACTTCGTCCCCGGTTTCCACCGTGCGTCTCTCGTCGAGCGCGTCATCGACGCTCCGTGGCCGCGGTGAGCCGACGCGCGGGCCGCCGAGCGTCCTGTGCGTGGAATCGCTGACCTGTCCACGTCCTGCGACTCACCCGCACCACGAAAGGAGACATCCGTGCGAGCCCTCACCGTCCGGGACCGCGAAGCCGGGGCCACAGGCCTTGCTCTGGAGGACCTTCCGCTTCCCCACGCCGCGGAGAACGACGTCGTCGTGCGCGTGCACGCCGCCGGGCTCACCCGCGGAGAGCTCGACTGGCCCGGCACCTGGACCGACCGCGCCGGCCGCGACCGCACCCCGAGCGTGCCCGGCCACGAGGTGTCAGGGGCGGTGACGGCACTCGGCTACGGAACCACCGGCCTCACCATCGGCCAGCGCGTCTTCGGTCTGACCGACTGGACGCGCGACGGATCACTCGCCGAGTACGTTGCCGTGGAAGCCCGCAACCTCGCCCCGCTCCCCGCGGACGTCGAGCACACGACGGCGGCCGCACTCCCCATCTCGGGACTCACCGCCTGGCAGGCCCTGTTCGACCACGCACGGCTCGCCGCCGGCCAGACCGTCCTGATCCACGGGGCCGCCGGCGCCGTGGGCTCCGTCGCCGTCCAGCTCGCCCGCCAAGCCGGGGCCCGCGTCGTGGGCACGGGCCGCGCCGGCGACCGGGACACCGTGTCCGACCTGGGCGCACACGCCTTCGTCGACCTGGACAGTGACCGCCTTGAGGACGTCGGTCAGGTCGATGTCGTCCTCGACGTGATCGGCGGCGACGTCCTCGACCGCTCAGCGGCGCTCGTACGGGCCGGCGGCACGCTCGTCACCATCGCCCATCCGCCCACCACGCGCCCCGACGACGGACGCGCCCTCTTCTTCGTCGTGGAACCGGACCGCCTCCGCCTCGCCGACCTCGCCCAGCGAGTCAGAGACGGCCGGCTCCGCATCCGGGTCGGCGCGATCGTGCCGTTGACCGACGCGGCCGCCGCTTTCAGCGCCCGGCGGCACGATCGCGGCCGCACCGTCGTCCGCGTGACCGAGGACTGAGGGACCACCGGCCGCCGCCCCCCGACTCGGCCCGGTCCCCGGCGGGAAACCGCAGGTGGCGAGGCGCGCCGTCTCAGATAGTAGGAAGTCCGAGTAACCATGCAGACAGGCGCGGCCCGGTCCCTTAGCTTGGGATGAGCCGAACGAATCGCTCCATCCAGCGAAGGGCGGTCGTGAGCCGCGCCCCGCGCAGGCAATCCCTGCGGCGTGCGCTCTCCGCCCCTTCCGGCGTCTCACAGCTCACCGCTGCCGTGCAACCACTCTGTCGAAGGAGTCGATTTCCCATGGCCGAGACGACCGTCCGCCGCCGCGTGCGCCACGCCTCCCGTTCGAACGACACCGACCGCGCCCAGGCCGCGGCCGCCCTCCAGCGCGCCCTCGACCGCCGGGACAACGGCGGCGAGACCGGCCACTGAGCCGAACCGCCCGCCCTACGGACCGTCCGCCGGCCGCTGTCCGCATCGCGGACGGTCCGTGTCATCCCGTGGGACGCGGAGTAGGGTGCCGCACATGTCCCGCAGCATCGATCTCGCAGTGATCCCCGGCGACGGCATCGGCCAGGAGGTCGTGACCGAGGGTCTCAAGGTCCTCTCCGCCGTCCTGCCCCAGGACGTGAAGCTGGAGACCAAGGAGTACGACTTCGGCGCCCGGCGCTACCACGCCACCGGTGAGACCCTCACCGACGCCGACCTCGACTCCCTCAAGGCCCACGACGCCATCCTGCTCGGCGCCATCGGCGATCCGTCGGTGCCGTCGGGCGTGCTGGAGCGCGGCTTCCTGCTGAAGCTCCGGTTCGCCTTCGACCACCACGTCAACCTGCGCCCCTCCAAGCTGCTCCCCGGCGTCGCCACCCCGCTCGCCGGCCAGCCGGAGATCGACTTCGTCGTGGTCCGCGAGGGCACCGAGGGTCCCTACACGGGCAACGGCGGCACCATCCGCACCGGCACCGAGCACGAGGTCGCCACCGAGGTCTCGGTGAACACCGCCTACGGTGTCGAGCGGGTCGTCCGGGACGCCTTCGCCCGCGCCCAGGCCCGCCCGCGCAAGAAGCTCACCCTGGTCCACAAGAACAACGTGCTCACCTTCGCCGGGCACCTGTGGACCAACATCTTCAACAAGGTGGCCGAGGAGTACCCCGAGGTCACCACCGAGTACATCCACGTCGACGCGGCCACCATCTACCTGGTGACCGATCCCGAGCGGTTCGACGTGATCGTCACCGACAACCTCTTCGGCGACATCATCACCGACCTCGCCGCGGCCGTCTCCGGCGGCATCGGCGTGGCCGCGTCGGGCAACATCAACCCGGCCCGTACGTACCCGTCCATGTTCGAGCCGGTCCACGGCTCCGCCCCGGACATCGCCGGACAGGGCAAGGCCGACCCCACCGCCACCGTCCTCTCCGTGGCCCTGCTGCTGCGCCACCTCGGCTACGACACCGAGGCCGAACGGGTGGACGCGGCCGTCGCCGCCGACCTCACCGAGCGGGTGGACCTGCCCCCGCGCACCACCGCCGAGATCGGCGACGCGCTCGTAGGCCGGGTAGGCGGCTGACCCGTAAGGCCCCGTGAAAGGGCCGCCGGGTCGCTTCAGGCGCCCGGCGGCCCTTTGCCGTGCCCGTGCCGGGTGCCACCATCGAGCACCGGGTCGTGTTCACCCCGATTCCTTCCGGAGTCCGTGCCGCGCGATAATCGAACGCGGAGCCGCGACATGAGGGAATGCCCGGACGGCGTGAGCGCGGCCCGCCACCACCGGTACCGCGCCTGGCCGGGGGTGACCTTCAGGCACCGGCCGCCCCGCCGGAGCCGCCCGTCCCACGCCAGGAAGAGAAGGACTGCCGCCCATGACGACGCCCACGATCGAGCTCAAGCCCTCCGCCCACCCGCTCGCCGCCGCGGAGCGCGAGGCGATCCTCACCAGCCCCGGCTTCGGCCGCCGCTTCACCGACCACATGGTGACGATCAAGTGGACCGAGGGCCGCGGCTGGCACGACGGCCAGCTCGTCCCGTACGCGCCGATCCCGCTCGACCCGGCCACCAACGTCCTGCACTACGCCCAGGAGATCTTCGAGGGCCTGAAGGCGTACCGCCAGCCCGACGGCACGGTCGCCACCTTCCGGCCCGAGCAGAACGCCCTGCGCTTCCAGCGCTCCGCGCACCGCCTGGGCATGCCCGAGCTGCCCGTGGAGACCTTCATCGAGGCGTGCGACGCGCTGATCGCCCAGGACGTCGACTGGGTCCCGGCGCATGGCGGCGAGGACTCCCTCTACCTGCGCCCCTTCATGATCGGCACCGAGGTCGGCCTGGGCGTGAAGCCGTCCAACGAGTACCTCTTCCTCGTCATCGCCTCCCCGGCCGGCGCCTACTTCCAGGGCGGCGTGAAGCCGGTGTCGATCTGGGTCTCCGAGGACCGCGTCCGCGCCGTCCCCGGCGGCATGGGCGACGCCAAGACCGGCGGCAACTACGCGGCCTCCCTGCTCGCCCAGGCCGAGGCCGCGGCCAAGGGCTGCGACCAGGTCTGCTACCTCGACGCGGTCGAGCACAAGTGGGTCGAGGAACTGGGCGGCATGAACCTGTTCTTCGTCTACGGGGACAAGATCGTCACCCCCACCCTGACCGGCTCCATCCTGGAGGGCGTCACCCGTGACTCCCTGCTGGCCGTCGCCCGCGATCTCGGCTACCAGGCCGAGGAGGGGCGGATCTCGGTCGACCAGTGGCAGCGCGACACCGAGAACGGCACCCTCACCGAGGTCTTCGCCTGCGGCACCGCCGCCGTGATCACCCCGGTCGGCACCGTCAAGCGGGCCGGCGCCGAGTGGAAGCAGAGCGACGGCGAGCCCGGCGAGGTCACCCTCCGTCTCCGCCAGGCCCTGCTCGACATCCAGCGCGGCACGGCCGAGGACCAGCACGGCTGGATGCACCGCATCGGCTAGCCGAACCCGTGGGACCGTCCTGGAGGCTCCGGGGCGGTCCCTTTTCGGACAGTGTGGCCCGCATGGTGAGACACCCCATGGGACGGCGGCCGTTCTGTGCCAGACTTCCCCCGTGCTCTCGCTCACCATGATTATGGGCAGCAGGCGCGCCGGTCCGCAGTGACCACCTCGCACGACCACATGCGGGTGGCACCGTCGTCCTCGACCCGCGCGCAGACCTCTCGCACCCGCGAGGGGTTTTTTCGTTTTCCGGCCCAACCGCAGCCGGTGGCGGAGCGCGAGGGACCATGGGGGGAACGGTGGAGCCGGTCATTTCCGGTAAGACCGACATTCACAACAGGAGCCTTCAGACCATGACCGCAACCAGCGAGCTCGACGATTCGTTCCACGTCTTCGACACCACGCTGCGCGACGGCGCGCAGCGCGAGGGCATCAACCTCACCGTCGCGGACAAGCTGGCCATCGCACGGCACCTGGACGACTTCGGCGTGGGCTTCATCGAGGGCGGCTGGCCCGGCGCCAACCCCCGCGACACCGAGTTCTTCGCCCGCGCCCGCGAGGAGCTCCGCCTCAAGCACGCGGTGCTCGTCGCCTTCGGCGCCACCCGCCGCCCCGGCGCCAAAGCCGCCGACGATCCGCAGGTCAGAGCGCTGCTGGAGTCCGGCGCCCCCGTCGTCACGCTGGTCGCCAAGGCCCACGACCGGCATGTGGAGCTGGCGCTGCGCACCACGCTCGACGAGAACCTGGAGATGATCCGGGACACCGTCGCCCATCTGCGCGCCGAGGGCCGCCGGGTCTTCGTCGACTGCGAGCACTTCTTCGACGGCTACCGCGCCAACCCCGCCTACGCCAAGGCGGTCGTCCGCACCGCCTCCGAGGCCGGAGCCGACGTGGTGGTGCTGTGCGACACCAACGGCGGCATGCTCCCGGCGCAGATCAGCGCCGTGGTCGGCACCGTCCTCGCCGACACCGGTGCCCGGCTCGGCATCCACGCCCAGGACGACACCGGCTGCGCCGTCGCCAACACCCTCGCCGCCGTGGACGCGGGCGCGACCCACGTCCAGTGCACGGCCAACGGCTACGGCGAGCGCGTCGGGAACGCCAACCTCTTCCCGGTGGTCGCCGCGCTGGAGCTGAAGTACGGCAAGAAGGTCCTCCCCGACGGGCACCTGCGCGAGACCACCCGGATCTCGCACGCCATCGCCGAGGTCGTCAACCTCACGCCCTCCACCCACCAGCCCTACGTCGGCGTCTCCGCCTTCGCCCACAAGGCCGGCCTGCACGCCTCCGCGATCAAGGTCGACCCGGACCTCTACCAGCACATCGACCCCGAGCGGGTCGGCAACACCATGCGGATGCTCGTCTCCGACATGGCCGGACGCGCCTCCATCGAGCTGAAGGGCCGGGAACTCGGCGTCGACCTCGGCGGCGACCGCGCCCTGGTCGGCCGGGTCGTCGAGCGCGTCAAGGAACGCGAGCTGAAGGGCTACACCTACGAGGCCGCCGACGCATCCTTCGAGCTGCTGCTGCGCGCCGAGGCCCAGGGGGCGCCGCTGAAGTACTTCGAGGTGGAGTCCTGGCGGGCCATCGTGGAGGACCGCCCCGACGGCACCCACGCCAACGAGGCCACGGTGAAGGTGTGGGCCAAGGGCGAGCGGATCGTCGCCACCGCCGAGGGCAACGGCCCGGTCAACGCCCTCGACCAGGCGCTCAGGGTGGCGCTGGAGAAGATCTACCCGCAGCTCGCCAAGCTGGAACTGGTGGACTACAAGGTCCGCATCCTGGAGGGCGCCTCCGGCACCCGGTCCACCACCCGCGTGCTGATCTCCACCAGCGACGGCGCGGGGGAGTGGTCCACGGTCGGCGTCGCGGAGAACGTCATCGCCGCCTCCTGGCAGGCACTGGAGGACGCCTGCACCTACGGGCTGCTGCGCGCGGGCGTCGAACCGGCCGAGTAGCGGGCGCCGGCGGCGGTCAGGGGGCGCGCCAGACGTTGTCGAACGCGTCCTCCTCGATCCGCCGCCGCTGCCGTACCGCCTCCAGCTCGGTCAGCGCGTCGCCGAGCGCGGCGAGGACGACCGCCACCCGGTCGTCCTCGGCGTTCACGGCCGGCTCCTCGTGCTCGGGCTCCTGGATGCCGAGGGCCGAGGCGAGGCCCACCAGGAGCGGCTCGTGCCGGGCCCACCGGTCGGCCGCGTGCCGCCGGGCGTCGGAGTCGATCCGCTCCACCGACCGGTCGGCGCGCCGGAACAGCTGCCGCAGACCGGAGCCCGCGGGCTCGGTGTGCTCCAGCTCGTCGCGGTAGGCGGCGGACAGGCCGTCCCCGCGCCGCCACAGCCAGTCCTCGGCGCTCTCGTACGGCTCCGCGCGGATCAGCGAGGAGGCCGCCTTGTCCAGCATCGGGTCGCCGGTCAGATGACCGGAGAGCGGGACGATCCGGTCGTCCCGCAGGGTGACCACCTGGGCGGCGAGCAGGTCGAGCAGCTCCGCCGCGGCCAGTGCCAGCGACAGATCCCCCTGTTCCACGGGCCGGTCGGCGGGTACGTCCAGCGCGACGAACAGCAGATCCTGCGGTGTGGTCATGTCGGGCTCCCCGGTCACGGTCGGTACGGCGCGGGTACCACCATCACCCGCGCCGGAAACCCGGGGCTGTCCTACCTCAGCGTCCACTTCTGGTTGGCCGCCCCGGTGCACGACCATATCTGGGCCCGCGCCCCGTTGGCAGAGGAGTTGTCCGTGACGTCCAGGCACTTGTCCGCCGCGGTGTTCACCACGTCCCCGGTGGCCGCGTTGTACGACCAGCGCTGGGCGCCGGTGCCGTTGCAGTCGTAGAGCTGGACCTTGGCGCCGTTCGCCGTGGAGGCGGAGACCACGTCCAGGCACTTGCCGAGCGCCCGCACCGAGCCGTCCGCGGCGACCGTCCACTGCTGGGCGGTGCTGCCGTTGCAGTCGTAGAGCTGCACCGCCGTGCCGTTGGTGCCGGACCCGCCCGCCACGTCCAGGCACTTGCCCGCGAGCCCGACGAAGGCGCCGGTGCGGGAGCTGTCGCCGGACTGGCCGCCAGCCCAGGTGAAGGTGGCGGAGGTGCGGGCGGGCAGCGTGTAGGTGGCGTGCTGCGCGCCCCAGTTGATGGTCACCTGCCTGGCCGAGGTGGCGCCGTTGTACGCGATCAGCGCCTTGCCGCCGTCCGGGTTGCGCCACGCCACGTTGGGCACGGTGGAGGACGCGGTGGAGGCGATGCGCTGGGCGCCGGGGCGGACGAACTTGGTGAGGTGGCCCATGTCGTAGTACTCGACGGTGTAGTCCACGCTCCCGCTGCGGCCGTCGCCGTTGTGCACGGTGATCAGGCCGGTGCAGGTGCCGCAGCCGCCGTTGTGCGGGCCCATGTTC
This sequence comes from Streptomyces recifensis, assembly GCF_002154615.1. NCBI lineage: Bacteria > Bacillati > Actinomycetota > Actinomycetes > Kitasatosporales > Streptomycetaceae > Streptomyces > Streptomyces recifensis. The sequence continues at coordinate 5,076 of NZ_MUNH01000035.1, read as the reverse complement.
TGGTCCACCGCGAGGGACCACTTGGTGACCGACTTCGCCCAGTTGCGGGTGTAGTTGATGATGTCCGAGAGGTCCTCGCGCTGCTGGTCGGCGATCCAGGTGCCCCCGGAGTGCTCGGTGGCGAAGGCGTCCAGCGCGGGGTACTGGTCGTGCACGGCCGTCTGCTTGCCGACGTCTCCGCCGTAGCCGTGCCAGGCGATGCCGCCGAAGTTGGGGTGGTTGCGCACGGCCGCGTCGTCCACGGTCTGGGCGGCGTAGGAGTCGTAGGTGTCCCAGTTCCAGTCGTGCGCCAGCACCTTGGTGGAGAGCCCGGCCTGCTGGAGCCTGGGCAGCAGCTCGCTCTTGGTGAAGTACGCGAGGCCACTGGCGTTCCAGCTCATCGACGGGTAGCCCGAGCAGCAGGTCGGCTCGTTCTGCGCGGTGACGTAGGAGACGGGCACGCCCTGGTCCCGGTAGCCCTGGAGGTACTTCACGAAGTACGAGGCGTAGGCGCCGTAGTCCTCCGCCTTCAGCCAGCCGCCGTTGAGGGAGCCGCTGTCCTTCATCCATGCCGGGGCGGTCCACGGGGACGCCATCACCGTGAGGTTCGGGTTCAGTTGGCGGGCCTGCCTGGTGAGCGGGATGACGTCCGCGAGGTCGTGGGCGAGGGAGAACTTCGCCAGCGAGGGGTCGGTCTGCCCGGCCGGCACGTCGTCGTAGGTGTAGCCGGAGCGGGCCAGGTCGGAGGCGCCCATCGGATTGCGCAGGAAGGACAGCCCGATGCCGTCCGTGGGCGAGAACAGCTTGCGCATGGTGGCGTCGCGGGTCGCCGGGGACAGGGCGCCGCTGCCGTTCATCAGCCAGGCGGCGGTGTCGGTGAAGGAGGCCCCGCCGCCGGTGAAGGTCTGGTAGCGGGTGTTCTCGTCCACCGTGATGTTCTCGCCGCCGCCTCCGGCGCCGGCCGAGAAGGCGAACGGCGTCTGCGGCTCCAGGCCGCGTACGACATGCCGTCCGGCGGAGTCGTCGGTGGTGGTCAGCCAGGCCGTGACCGGCTCACCGGCCGCGTGTGCGGCGGGGGTGGCGAGCGTGGTGATGCCGGCCGTCGTCAGCAGCGCGGCCAGCAGCAGCCGGGCCGGACGCAGGGGTCGTCTCATGGGGCGCCGCCCTTCGAGAGGTGGGGGATGGGGCGTGCGAGCCGTGAGTAAATGACGGCTCCGGGGCCGCGTCAAGGGGTCGCGCATTCAGAAGGCGAACGCACAACCCCGGCGGCCCGGTTTCGAGTTGACGGAGCGTCATGTCACGTGCGAAGGGTTGACGGGGTCCCCGTGACCCCAGTTCACTCAAGCCGTGAGCTAAGTCATGAGTGAACCAAGAGCCGAGGGAAGGTCCATGCGCAGAACCGCCCTGCTCGTCTCCACCGCTCTGCTGACCGCACTGCTTCCGCTGGCCGGAGGCATCGCCACCGCGTCCGGCGCCGACGGTCCCGACCCGGCCCCCGTGCCGGTCGACCGCTTCGAGGGCGAGGTGCCCTTCGCCGCCCAGCCCGCCGAGGGCATCTTCACCTGGGGCGGCGACAGCGACGACCCGCCCACCCTGGCGCTGACCGCCCGCGCCGACGCCCCCGAGGGCGCCAAGGTGCTGACCGGAAGCTACGACATCAGCGGCTACGGCGGCTTCACCCACGACTACGCCGCCACCGCCCCCGCTCACGACTGGTCCGCCCACCGGGGGGTGCGCCTGTGGTGGGAGGGACAGAACAACGGCAAGAAGATCACGTTCGAGATCAAGGACGGCGGCGCGCACGGCGAGGCGTCCGAGCTGTGGACGACCTCCTTCACCGACGACTTCACCGGCTGGAAGCGGATCGAGCTGCCGTTCTCCGCGTTCACCTATCGCACGGACTACCAGCCGGTCGGCGGCATCGACCACGTCCTCGGCCTCACCGAGATGTGGGGTTACGCCGTCACCCTCCCGACCGGTGGCAAGGGCCGCTTCGCCATGGACGGCGTCGAGCTGTACGGCGCCGCCGACCCGGCGCTGCGCGCCTCCGTCACCACCGACGCGGCCGTCCGCCCGGTCGAGGAGGGCGGCACGGCGAGCGTCCGGGTCACCCTGGCCACCACCGACGCGGGGCCCGTCACCTCCCCGGTGACCGTCGCGTACGCCACCGGCGAGGGCACCGCCCGCCCCGGCAAGGACTACACCCCCGTCTCCGGCACCCTCACCTTCCCGGCCGGCACCCCGTCCGGGACCTCCCGGACGGTGAAGGTGACCACACTGAGGGACCGCACCGCCGAGGCCGCCGAGACCATTCCGCTCGGGCTCACCGTGACCGGGGCCAAGGCACCCGCGGAGAACCCGAAGATCGTCATCGACGCCCACGGACTCCCGTACCTGGACAGCAGGTTGCCGGTGCGCAAGCGCGTCGCCGACCTGCTCGGGCGGATGTCGCTCGCGGAGAAGGCCGGGCAGATGACCCAGGCCGAGCGCGGCGCCGTCTCCGACCAGAACGACATCGCCGCCTACGACTTGGGCTCCCTGCTCTCCGGCGGCGGCTCCACCCCCACCCCGAACACCCCGGCCGCGTGGGCGAAGATGATCGACGGCTTCCAGCTCCGCGCCCAGGCCACCCGCTTCCAGATCCCGCTGATCTACGGCGTCGACGCGGTCCACGGCCACAACAACCTGGCCGGCGCCACGGTCCTGCCGCACAACATCGGCATCGGCGCCACCCGCGACCCCCAGCTCGCCCAGCGCACCGGGGCGGTGACCGCCGCCGAGGTCCGCGCCACCGGCATCCCCTGGGACTTCGCCCCCTGCCTCTGCGTCAGCCGCGACGAACGCTGGGGCCGCAGTTACGAGTCCTTCGGTGAGGACCCGGCGCTGGTGAAGTCGATGGAGACGGTGATCCAGGGCCTCCAGGGCCGCGCCGACGGGCGCGACCTCGCCCGCGCCGACAAGGTGCTGGCCACCGCCAAGCACTTCGTCGCCGACGGCGGCACCGCGTACGGCTCCTCCACCACCGGCACCTACACCGTCGACCAGGGCGTCTCCACCCTCACCCGGCAGCAGCTGGAGGCCGTCCACCTCGCCCCCTACCAGGACGCGGTGGACCGGGGCGTCGGCACCGTGATGCCCTCGTACTCCTCGCTCGACGTGATCGGCGACGGACGCGGCCCGGTCAAGATGCACGCCCGCGCCGACATGCTGAGCGGCGTGCTCAAGGGCCGCATGGGCTTCGACGGCTTCGTCATCAGCGACTGGAACGCCATCGACCAGCTCCCCGGCGACTACGCGACCCAGGTCCGCACCTCGGTCAACGCGGGCGTCGACATGATGATGGTCCCCTACACCTACAAGGAGTTCAGCGCGGCCCTGACCGCCGAGGTGAAGGCAGGCCGGGTCAGCGAGCGGCGGATCGACGACGCCGTCTCCCGCATCCTCACCCAGAAGTTCCGCCTCGGCCTCTTCGAGCACCCCTACGCCGACACCTCCGGCGCCGCCGCCATCGGCTCCCCGGCCCACCGGGCCGTCGCCCGCGAGGCCGTCGCCAAGTCCCAGGTGCTCCTCAAGAACGACGGCGGCCTGCTGCCGCTGCGCAAGAGCCAGAAGGTGTACGTCGCCGGGTCCAACGCCGACGACATCGGCAACCAGTCCGGCGGCTGGACCATCACCTGGCAGGGCTCCTCCGGCGACATCACCAAGGGCACCACCGTCCTGGCCGGCATCCGCGAGGCAGGCGGGAAGGTCACCTACTCCAAGGACGCCTCGGCGCCGACCGCCGGGAACGACGTGGGCGTGGTCGTCGTCGGCGAGACCCCCTATGCCGAGGGCGTCGGAGACGTGGGCAACGGCCATGAACTGACCCTGTCCGCCGCCGACCGGGCCGCCGTGGACAAGGTGTGCGGCGCCATGAAGTGCGTGGTGCTCACCGTCTCCGGCCGCCCGCTGCTGGTGGGGGACCGGCTCGCCGAGATCGACGCCCTGGTCGCGTCCTGGCTGCCCGGCACCGAGGGCGGCGGCGTCGCCGACGTGCTCTACGGCAAGCGGCCCTTCACCGGGCAGCTCCCCGTGACCTGGCCGCGCAGCGAGGCCCAGCTGCCGATCAACGTCGGCGACAGCGCGTACGACCCGCAGTACCCCTACGGGTGGGGCCTGACCACACAGGTTGCGACCAAGAGCAGTGCGCTGACCACCCTCGGCAAGGCGGCCGCCACCGCCGAGCGCCGGCACGACGAGCGCCGGGGGCGTGAACTGGTGAACCAGGCCCGGCTGATCGTCCAGCACGAGGTGGGCCAGCGCATCACGGCGGCCGTGTCGAAGCCCTTCGCCGAGGCCGACCACGCGCTGCTGACCGGACGGTACGGCCAGGCACTGCTCAAGCTGCTCCAGGCGTACCGGGCGGCTCGCTGACCAGCATCGCAGGTGCGTACACCTGACCGAAGGAGGGAGGCTTCGGGTAGCGTCGGAAGCATGAAGGCCGTGCTCCCGACCCGCGCCCGAAGCCTCCCCGCACTCCTGCTCGCGGTGCTGGCGATGGCCCTGGTGCCCCTGTTCGCTTTCGCCCCCGGTGCCAGTGCCGTCACCAGCACCTCCACCATCGGCCAGGCCCTGCGCAAGAGCCCGGTCTACGTCGACCCGGCCGCCTCCGGGCAGCTCTCCCGCGCCGACGCCGACGCCCTGGCCAAGAAGATCAAGGACGCCGGCAAGCCGGTGTTCCTGGTGGTCCTCCCCGCCGACTATCCGACCCGGAGCGTCCTGCGCGACGTCCGGTCGGCCACCGGCATCACCGGTCTGTACGGCATCCGCGTCGGCGACCGCTTCGCCGCGGGCTCCGACCCCTCGGTCATCTCCGCCACCGCCCGGCAGAACCTCGTCTCCAGCGTGCAGGGCGAGAGCGCCAAGGCCCAGCTCACCGACTTCACCGACCGCGCCCTGGACACCGTACGCGGCCACGCCCCCTCCACCTGGGGCTCCTCCGACAACGGCGGCGGGGTCTCCACCACCGCGCTGATCGTCGCCGGGGCGGTCGTGGTGGCGGGCGGCGCCGGGGTCTACACCCTGAGCCGCCGCAACCGGCGCCGCCGCGAGGCGGAG
>NZ_MUNH01000365.1:0-2061 GCF_002154615.1 Streptomyces recifensis | reverse complement strand
GTTTGATGCGTCCGCGGACGGCGAGCGCAGCGAGGGCGAGAGGGCGGGTTCGAGGAGGAGGGAGGTCATCTCGATGTAGGTGCCGGCGGTGGCACCGGGCGAGGACTTCGACCGGTACTACGAGGACGCCGGCTTCGTCACCATCGACAACCGATCCTGAACCACTACGCAGGACGGGAGCGCGACCCTGGAGGGTCGGCTCGCGTAGACACCCGATCCGGCGGCTCTGCGGCCTCGACGCCGCGTGTCTCAGCATCGGTTGAACCGGTACACCTGACGGCATGAAGCTGAAAGACCTCAGCCCCCTGATGAAGCGCCGCCGAGCTGGCGGTCTCAGCTACGGCTACGACCGCTTCCGCATCGACCCGGCCGTGGCCCCGCTTCAGTGGCCGGACAACGTCCTGTAGCAGTTCCTCTACGACTTCGGCGATAACGACCACTTCGTAACCGACTACGGCAGCATCGCCCTGCGCGAGATCACCTGGCGGCTCGAGACGATCCCGGCCGCGGACTTCCACGGGACGCCGACCGGAGCCTCCGACGACGGCTGTATCGAGGAGTACGCCAAGAACCCGGTGTACTGGGTCGGCGTCCGCCCCCAAGAAGTCGGCCTGCACTGGGAAGAGCACGGGACGTGGCTGCGCCCGCCGCTCCTGATCGACCGGCGCTTCCTGGACCCGTCGAGCAGCGGGCTGCAGGTCGTGGAGGGCCGAACCCGCGTCGGCGTCCTGCGCGGCCGCGTGCGCGAAAGACGGCACGTCGCGCCCGACCACCAGGCATGGCGTCTCGATATGCTCGCGCAGCAACCTGCGCAGAGCCCAAAAGGGGGAGTTCAGGGTTAGCGAGAAGGCATTGAGTGTGTCGCACCCACGCTTTACCTGGCAGACCTGATCGCATGGTTAGGTGGCAGATCACGCCCCTGCGACCTCGCCTCGAACCTGGTGGTTCGCAGCCGCGGTCCTCCTGCTGATCGCCGGATTTCTCTGGCTTCTCTGGAAGGGCCCCTGGCTTCTCGACAGCGCGCACCTCAACAAGCAGCCCACGCCCGGGGTGGCGGCGGTCGTGTCCGGCTTCCGCACAGCAATCGTGGCGGTCGGGGCGGGCATTGTGGCCGGCACCGGTCTGGTCCTCAGTCACCGCACTCTCCAACATACGCGGGAGAACGACCGGGTCCAGTCCGAGCTCACACGCGGCACTCTTGAAGTTACTGGCCGCACTCTGGAGCACGCGCAGGCCCGGGACCGCGAGCAGGCCGAGCTGACGCGCGAGGGACAGGTTACCGACCGCTTCACCAACGCCATCCGTCAGCTGGCCTCGGAACGCGATGTGGAGAGGCTAGGCGGCGTCTACGCGTTGGAGCGAATCATGCGGGACTCCGAGAAGGACCACCCCACTGTCGTTGAGGTCCTTGCCGCGTTCGTCCGCTATCACGCTCCAGCGGGGAGGGAAGCTGATCGCCCACGGCCGGTGGAAGCGGTCCAGGCAGCACTGACCGTTCTGGCGCGCCGCCCGAAGCGCGCCGAGGTGTTCAATATCGATCTCCGCGGCACTGACCTGCGCCGCGCAGATCTGAACACCGGAAACCTGGCCCACGTGCAGCTCTCGGAAAGCGACCTCCGCAACGCCAACCTGTACGACGCCAACCTGTACCACGCCAATCTTTCCCGGTCCGACTTGCGGGGCGCCGTCCTCCGGGACTCGGATATGGAGGGAGCAATCACCTTCCAAACGTCCCTCAGCGGCACCTACATGGCTGGTGCGACAGGGCTTACATCGGAACAGATCCTTGCTGCGTTCCCATCCGACACCACGGAGCTGCCCGACGACCTGGCAGCCAACCAGGAAGTCCAGGAATGGATTGCCGACCTGGAAATGGAGCAGCATGCCAGAGCCGCTCGGGAGGCTACTGCCGAGCACCCCACATCGGACGGGGAGCAATCGGATCCACCCTCGGCATGACCGCTAGCCCCGCACGTATTGCCACGCGCTGAGGCGGGGCAGGGGGCAGGGGGACATTGCCCAGGAGCACGGCCAGCGCCGGTCTTCCTCGCGGCATGACTC
>NZ_MUNH01000364.1:0-6957 GCF_002154615.1 Streptomyces recifensis | reverse complement strand
CCCCCGACCAGCTCCCGCACTACGCGGTGGACCGGAACTTCCGCCTGCCCGGCTCCCCGACCTGGACCCGCGCCAAGAAGCGCGGCCACTTCGTCGTCGGCGCCAAGGAGGACCAGCCCTACCTCGGCGAGAAGGACCCGGCGACCGGCCGGTACTCCGGCTTCGACATCGAGATCGCCAAGATGCTCTCCGCCTCCCTCGGCTTCCCCGGCGACAGCGTCCGGTTCCGCACCATCGCCTCCGCCAACCGTGAGACGGCCCTGCAGAACGGCCAGATCGACTACTACGTCGGCACCTACACCATCAACGCCAACCGCAAGAAGCTGGTGGGCTTCGCCGGCCCGTACTACATGGCAGGCCAGTCCCTGCTGGTCCGCAAGGACACCGACGACATCCACGGACCCGAGGACCTCGCCGGCAAACGCGTCTGCTCGGCGGCCGGCTCGACCCCGTACCAGCGCATCAAGGACGACTACCCGAAGGCCGTCCTGGTCGCCTACGACACCTACTCGGTCTGCGTGGACAACCTGCTCACCTACCAGGTCGACGCGGTCACCACCGACGACGCCATCCTGATCGGCTACGCGGCCAAGGCCCCCGACGAACTGAAGGTCGTCGGCAAGCCGTTCTCGAAGGAGCCGTACGGCATCGGTGTCCCGCGGGCCGACAACGTCCTGCGCTTCGCCCTGGACAACGCCCTCGCCGCCCGCGAGAAGAACGGCGACTGGAAGAGGGCCTACGACGCCACGCTCGGTCTGTCCGGCGTGCCCGCGCCGAAGCCGCCGCCCATCGACCGCTACCCGGCGAGCTGACCGAGGACGCCATGAACGTACTGACAGACAACTTCGCCCTCTACGCCGAGGGATTCCTCGGCACGGTCGAACTGACCGTCTACGCCTCGCTGCTGGCCCTCGCGCTCGGCTTCCTGATGGCGTCCTTCCGCGTCGCGCCGGTGGCCTCGCTGCGGGTCTTCGGCACGGTATGGGTGACCGTGCTGCGCAACACGCCGCTCACCCTGCTGTTCTTCGCGGTGCTGCTCGGGCTGCCCCGGTTCGGACTCGTGCTGCCCTTCCAGGCGTTCGCGGTCCTCGCGCTGGGCTGCTACACCTCCGCCTTCATCTGCGAGGCACTGCGTTCCGGCATCAATACCGTGCCCAAGGGCCAGGGGGAGGCGGCCCGCAGCCTCGGCATGACCTTCGCGCAGACCCTCGGCGTGATCGTGCTCCCCCAGGCGTTCCGCTCGGTGATCCCGCCCGTCGGCTCCACCCTGATCGCGCTGGCCAAGAACTCCGCCATCGCCGGCGCCTTCAGCGTCACCGAACTGCTGGGCACCTACAAGACGTTGAGCGAGCTGGGCTACAACATCATCTGGACCTTCGTCTGGATCGCGGTCGGTTACCTGATCATCACGCTCGCCATCAGCGCCCTGTTCAACCTGCTGGAGCGCAAGTGGGGAGTGGCCCGATGACGACGACCACCGCGCTCTACGACGTCCCCGGCCCCACCACCCGGCGGCGGCACGCGCTGTACGCGGTACTGTCCACCGCCGTGCTGCTCGGCCTGTTCGCCTGGGTGCTCTATCTGCTGTTCTCCACCGGCCAGTTCACCGCCACCAAATGGATGCCGTTCGAGTACAAGGGCATCCAGGAACTGCTGCTGCGCGGCCTCGGCAACACCCTCAAGGCGTTCGCCATGGCCGCCGTGCTCTCCCTCGCCCTCGGCGGGGTGCTCGCCGCCGGACGCCTCTCCGACCACGCGCCGGTGCGCCGGCTGGCCACGCTCGTGGTGGAGTTCTTCCGCGCGATGCCCGTGCTGGTGATGATCTTCTTCATCTTCGTGGCGCTCAAGGTGCAGCCGCTGCCCGCCCTCGTCGCCGGACTGACCCTCTACAACGGCTCGGTGCTCGCCGAGGTCTTCCGCTCCGGTGTCAACGCCGTCGAACGCGGCCAGCGTGAGGCCGCGTTCGCTCTCGGCATGAGAAAAACCCAGGTCATGTCCTATGTGCTCGTACCGCAGGCGGTACGCGCCATGTTGCCAGCGATCATCAGCCAGTTGGTGGTCGCGCTGAAGGACACGTCGCTGGGCTTCCTCATCACCTACGAGGAGTTCCTCCACGCCGGGAAGCTCATCGCCTCGAACCTCGACTACGATTTGCCGTTCATCCCCGTGGTGATGGTGATCTCGCCGATCTACATCGGGATGTGCATGCTGCTCTCGTGGTTCGCCGTCTGGGTGTCCCGCCGGGAGCAGCGCAGTCCCAAGACCGAGGCCGTGGCTGTCGCCGCGCCCGGCCCTGGGGCGCCGCTGCCGGGTGGGGAGCCACCCACGGCTCTGAAGCCGTGACGAAGGCGGCGGTCCACACGGGCCATGCTCGTCCGGCGGCGGCCGGAGATCACTGCTCGCGCAGGGGGACCGACACGTACGACGGGTCGCCCTCCGGCGAGGAGAAGGTCAGCCGCGCGCCGGACGGGTTGTGCTCGAGGTAGAGCGGATCGACCGTGTCGGCCACCAGGGCCAGCCGGTGCCCGGCCGGGACGTCGTAGGCCGTGGAGAACAGGTCGAGGTCCAGCCCGAACGGCCGGCCCGGCGTACGGCCGTGCCAGGTCAGGGGCGCGTGGGTGACCAGCTTGCCGATGCCGAGCGGGCCCACGTCGTACAGGTAGGCCACGAAGGTGCCGCTCTCGGCGGTCGGGGTGAGCGTGGTGTGCAGCCTGGCGGTGCCGCGCACCCGCTGGGGCGCCGCGTACCGCTCCGACTGCCAGACGGCCGCCCAGCGGCGCGGGAGCAACGGGATGGAGGCCATCGGGGGCAGCTTGGTGATCTGGTCCACCAGGCCGGAGAGCAGGGCGATCCCGCCGTCCGCGCCGGAGTCGACGTTGGTGTGGATGGTGGTGCTGCCCGCCAGCGCGATCTTGCGGTCGGTGGCGGCGACCGACTTCCAGTCCGGGTAGCCCTCGTAACCGCCGCCGCTGCGGGACTCCAACTGGACGGGCTGCTCGCGGTCGACGCCGTTGTCCACGCCCCGGAGGTAGTGGTCGAACCAGCGGCCGGTGTCCTTCCAGACGTCGTTGGGCAGCCCGAACAGGCCGGCCAGCTCCGGGGTCGCGTGGTCGCCGGGGCGCAACTCGAGGCGCTTGGGGCCGGTCAGCTTCTCGTAGAAGCTCGCGTACTGGTTGGCCGGGAAGACCGAGTCGCTCCAGGCGTTGGCGAGCATGACGGCGGGCTTGTTGGCGTTGAGCCGGTCCAGGTACGTCACGGCGGAGCGGCGCTCGCCCCAGTCGATGAGGTTCTGCTCCTGGCTGAGGTCGGAGGCGTAGAAGCGGTCGAAGACCTGCCGCATCTCCGGGCTCCGGCGACCGGTGACCGCTCCGGCGCCGTCCAGCAGGGCGACCGCCTGGACATGCTCGGTGCGGCCGGAGTAGATCGAGCTGACCAGATCGGCCCAGCCGCCGAGCGCCGCCACGGCCCTGATCCGCTGATCGTGGGCCGCGGCGAGCAGGCTGATGCCCGCGCCGTAGGAGACGCCCGCCATGCCGATGCGGGCGGAGTCGGCGGGGGTGTTGGCCAGCGCCCAGTCGATCACCTTGGAGGCGTCCGCCAGGTCGGACGCCCCGGCCACCTCGATCTCGCCGCCGGACTGCCAGAAGCCGCGCACGTTGTACGAGAGCACCACATAGCCGGAGTCGGCGAGCTTCTGCGCCTGGGCGAGGTACTCGGCCTGCGGGAAACCCCAGCTGGTGGGCAGCACGAGCAGCGGATGGCTGCCGGAGCCCGCCGGGGTGACGACGTTCGCCTTCAGTACGGTGCCCCCGTCACCGGGAATGTCGACGAACCGTACGGCGGGGGCCGCCTGGGCCGCGGGCGCCAGCCCGACGACCGCACCGGCGACCAGCGCCGCCGAGACGGCGCCGACGGCGCAGGTGCGCAGGGGGTTACGAGCGGATGCCATGGTCACTCCTGACGCGTGCCAGTGCCAAAGTGACCCGACAGTAATGGGTGGTTCTTACCTCAAGTAACCCGCCGGTAAGTTACGTACCGGTAACAATAATGGAAGACGGTTGCACGCTAGGGCGCGGGCGTCGCCTGAGCCGGCGTCTCCTCGGTCTCCGGGAAGGGGGCCTGCGCCGCCCGCGTGACATCGGCGACCACCTCGACCAGATCGGGGCCGTACGCCTGGGAGTTGACCACCTTCAGCAGCAGCACGAACGATTGCGAGCCGTGCTTGCGGGCCAACCGCTGGTGGTTGCGGGCCAGATAGCGCGTCGCCGCCTGGTTGGTGATCGCCCGCTGTCCGCAGAACAGGAACACCGGCCGGGTCCGCCCGCCCGCCGCGACCTTGGCCAGCAGCACGTACTCGGTCGTGCCGGGCTCCATCCGGTAGGTCTCCGTACCGATCCGGAAGGCGCCCCGGTTCGGCCCCTTCTCCTTCTCGGTGTTCACCCGCACCCCGGGCAGCATCGCCGACATGTGGGCGAGCATCCGCCGGTTGGAGGCCGGACCGCCCACGCAGAACTCCGTGCGCTCACCGAAGCCCTGGTGCGACACGTCCTGCGTCATCAATTGCATGTTCGCGCCGCAGTCCTTGATGAGCGCGGACAGCTCCAGCAGCGCGAACACGTCGAACCGGTGCACCGCCGGCTCCGTCGCCCCCGGGTCCCTGTTCACGACGAACAGCGTCTCCGAGTTGTCCGGCAGCCCGAAGAACACCTGCTTGCGCCGCAGCTTCCGCCGCCACAGATAGGTCCGCGCCACCCACCCGATCGCTGCACTGATGCCGGCGGCTATGACACCCAGGACGATGTTGCGCACGTCGTCGTTCATGCGGCGGGATGGTAGCGGGTCCGGGAATACCCGAGGGCGGGGCGTGGGCCTCGTGCGCGATGCTGGGCACGTGATCGAGCTGGATGCCGCGGTACGGATCGTCGAGGAGGAGCTGGAGCGCGCGTTCCGGCGGGAGGCCGCCCTGGGGGTGCGGCCGCACGACGTGGTCGTCGTGAGTGCCGTGCGGCACGAGCTGGTGTGGATCGTCCAGGTGGCGACGGCCCAGTACGCGCGGACCCGCGACACCGACTTCCTGCTCGTCGGGGCGGGCCCGTACCTGGTCGACCGGGTGGACGGCGGGCTGCACACGGTCGGGGCCGTCTCCTGGGCGTCGGGGGCGTGGGAGACCGACTACCGGGTGCGCATCCGGGGCGAGACCCCGCGGACCGCTGTGGACGACGTGGACGACGAGGTGCGGGCGGCCGCAGCGGAGCAGGGCCGGATTGCCGCCGCGCGGCTGCTGCGGCGGCGGGTGCCCGTGCTGGCGCTCGGGCAGGCCCTCGCGTACGTGAGCGGGCTGAGCGGGCCAGGGGCTCCGGCGGAGCTGGTGGAGGTCGTCACGCGCGAACTGGTGGCGCCGGCCGACCCCGTGACGGCCGTCCGCACCATCCGGGCGGACTGAGCCGGCATGCGGGGTGCCGGGGCGCGAGGCATACTGTCGGGGGCCTTGGGGATCTGGTTACGCTGCGCGGACAGTGGTCTCGGGAGGTTCGGATGGGTCGTCCTGGTACGCGGAAGCCGGCGATGCTGGTGGCCTTGGCCGCCGTCGCCTCGATGGGGGCAGCCGCTCCGCCGGCAGCGGCGGGCGGGCCCGGCGGGAAGGTGCCCGTGGCGGTCGGCTACGGGGGCGCGGTCTCCAGCGTGGACGCCGACGCCAGCGCGGCCGGTATCGAGGTGCTGCGCAACGGCGGCAACGCGGTCGACGCGGCCGTGGCCACCGCCGCCGCGCTGGGCGTCACCGAGCCGTACTCGGCGGGCGTCGGCGGAGGCGGCTACTTCGTCTACTACGACGCCAAGTCCCGCACCGTGCACACCATCGACGGCCGCGAGACCGCCCCGCTCAGCGCCCGCTCCGACCTGTTCCTGGAGAACGGCAAGCCGCTGGCGTTCGCGGACGCCGTCAGCAGCGGACTGAGCGTCGGCACACCGGGTACACCCGCCACCTGGCAGACGGCGCTGCGCAGTTGGGGCACCCGCAGCCTCGCCCGCGTGCTGCGGCCGGCCGAACGGATCGCCCGCGACGGCTTCACCGTGGACGACACCTTCCGCTCCCAGACCGCGGCCAACGAGACCCGGTTCCGCTACTTCCCGGACACCGCGCGGCTGTTCCTGCCCGGCGGCAAGCTCCCGGTGGTCGGCTCCACCCTGAAGAATCCCGATCTGGCCAAGACCTACCAGGAGCTGGGCCGCAAGGGCGCCGACGCCGTCTACCGGGGCGACCTCGGACGGGACATCGTCGCCACCGTCAACAAGCCTCCGGTCGCGCCCTCTTCGGGCTGGAACGCCCGCCCGGGCGAACTGACCGCCAAGGACCTGTCGGGCTACCGCGCCAAACTCCAGCGGCCCACCGACACCTCGTACCGCGGTCTGAAGGTGTACTCCATCGCGCCCTCCTACTCCGGCGGCACCACCGTGGGCGAGGCGCTCAACATCCTGGAGAAGAGCGACCTCGCCAAGGCGAGCGAGACGCAGTACCTGCACCGGTACATCGAGGCGAGCCGGATAGCCTTCGCCGACCGGGGGCGCTGGGTCGGGGACCCCGCCTTCGAGGACGTACCCACCGAGCAGCTGCTCTCGCAGCGGTTCGCCGACTCGCGGGCCTGCCTGATCAAGGACGACGCCGTCCTGACCAGCCCGCTCGCCCCCGGCGACCCGCGTCACCCGGCCGCCTGCGCGACCAAGGGCAAGGCCGCGCCGACCACGTACGAGGGCGAGAACACCACCCACCTCACCGTGTCCGACAAGTGGGGCAACGTCGTCTCCTACACGCTCACCATCGAGCAGACCGGGGGCAGCGGCATCACCGTTCCCGGCCGGGGCTTCCTGCTCAACAACGAGCTGACCGACTTCTCCTTCGCCCCCGCGAGCCCCGGCGTCCCCGATCCCAACCTGCCCGGCCCCGGCAAGCCCCCGCGC